>WGBF01000030.1 GCA_015494485.1 bacterium
CATTAAATCGCGCGCTTCATCTTGAAACGCACTGTGTGGAAATTCCGCCAGCAGTTTGTCCAGCAACTGAAACGCGTCCTGCGGTTTGTTGAGGGTGAATGCCAGTAGTTGCGCCATGTGGTACATGGCTTCATCGGCATACAGGCGGAGTTCCTCATCCTTTAAAATGGCGTTGTAATCCTGAAGCGCCTGTTCCGGTTTCCCCAGGCGGATTGCCAGTTGAGCGGCGTGGAGGGCAATCTGCGCCCGAAAATCCGGTGGCGTTTGCGGCACCAGCAAACTTTCCAGCTTTTTTAAGGCGCGGGAATATTTCTTCTGGTATTCCAGAAAATCTGCATCGGCATATTGGGTTAAGGCTTCCGGCGCGCTGTTCCCGTAGTTGAGCAATGTGAGCAGGGAAAGGGCATCGTTGGTAATGTTGCCCTGCACCCCGGCAGTGCGGATGATTTCGTTGATTTTCTTGCGGGTGCCTTCCCAATCGTGCTGCCAGAAACGGATGCGGGCCTGCAGCAGCAACGCCTGGCCGTGGAGGTCGCCGGAAGTAATTTGCTGCAACATGCGGGTGGCGTTCTGGGTGTCCCCTTTCATTAAATAGCTTTCGGCCATTAGCAACCAGGCGCGTTGGGTGGTTAAAGTATTTCCCCGAATATTGGCGGTAATATAGCGGGCGGTTTCTATTGCCTTGTCCAGGTCAAAGTAGAAATCGCGGTACACCTGTGCTTTAAACAGGAGCAGGTCGCCCATATCCACCCGATTTTTAAACCGCTGATGGGCTTCATCGATTAACGCCAGCGCCCGTCGTGCGGCTTCGTCATTGTTTTCTTTGACGGCCATCTGGTAAAGGGCTTCCGCGGCACCCCGGTAGGCCCAGATTAACCGGGGCGACTTTGGGTAGTTGCGAATGACCTGCTCATACGCTTCCAGGGCCAGAGCGTACACGGAATCGGCACGGGCCGCATCGGCAAAATCCAGCAAGTAGCGCTCCCCGTTTTTGCTTTTGGCCAGTTCTTTGTAAATAGCGTAAGCGCGGGCGTACTGACCGTATTTCTGGTACATTTGTGCAATAAGCAGGCGGATCTGAGGCAGATGTTTGTACTGCCGGGCTGCTTTTTCCAGCACATCCACCAGTTGCCCCACCTGTTCCTCATCCAGCTGAAAGGACAAAATCTGCCGGGCAACCCCTTTGTAGCGGTCGGGCTCTTTTTGAATGAATTTCAAATAGTACTCCAGCGCTTTAAAATACTCCATCCGCAACCGGTACAGGTTGGCAATGTTTTGCAATAGATAGGTGCGTTCCGGGAAACGCTGGTAGGCCTGCTTGTACACCTCAAGGGCTTCGTCAAAACGGCGGTTTTCCCACATGGCATTGGCCACCAGGGTGTAAATGTAGGGGTCGTTGCCGCGCTTCTTCAATATTTCCTGCCAGAGTGCCAGGGCTTTTTCCTGCTCCCCGCTTTTGTACAAAATGGTGCCGTAATCAATGTCGTACCGGGGATTCTGGGGCGCCAGCCGGCGTTGTTCCTCGATCAGCGCCAGGGCTTTATCCAGCTGGTTTGTGGCCAGGTACGCTTCCAGAAGGGACTGGTAATACATGACGTTGGTGGGATCCTTAGCACGGAGCTGCTTTAACAGAGAAATTGCCGTCTGAAACCGGCCCATCTGGAGGAGGGTTTGAACCGTTTGATACTGGCGCTGGCTTCGCAGACGTTCCAGTTGGCGCTGGCGATCATCAGCGTTATTGGAAGATTGGGCTGCAAGTTGCCCTGCAACCATCAAAACAAACATCAGGATGGATACCATTCGCTGCACAGCACGTCCTCACCAGTTGAATGTATGTTACGGTCGAACGGTTTTGTCAAATGTTAAATATTCGACCGTGTTAAAAATATGTTACCACTTCATCGGCGATGTACCAGCCCTGCGGTGTTAGCTGCAGGGCTTCTTCCGTTAAATGAATAACTTTTTTATGCAACAGGGTGTCAATTTGTTTCTGGTAAACCGACGTTAACGGTTGCCCGAATCGCTCCTGAAAGGCGCGTAAAGGAACCCCTTCTTTGAGCCGCAGGTGCAGAAAAATAAACTCCAGCATTTGTTGGTCCGGGGTTAACGTTTCTTCAAAATCCAGGGGGAATTGGTCTGCCTGCAGCTTCCGGATGTATTGAATAACCGAACGCACGTTGCCCCATCGGCTGGGGGGAACAAACGAATGAGCCGAAGGCCCCAGCCCCAGATAGGGATGATATTGCCAGTAGATTAAATTGTGCTGGCAGCGGAACGCCTTCCCCCGGGCAAAGTTGGAAATTTCGTACTGGTGGTATCCGTGCTGGTGTAAAAAAGATTCGGCCTGCTGGTAGTAGCGGATTTCTTCCTCTTCGCTGAGGGGGTGCAATTCACCCCGCTCCATGCGCTTGTAAAACACGGTACCGGGTTCAAAAATTAAAGTGTAGCAGGAAATGTGTTCCGGCTGGAGCGCCACTGCTTCTTCCAGAGAATACTGGAAGGATTGGGGCGTAATGCCGGGGAAGGCCGTCATCAGGTCCAGATTCACATTGGTAAATCCCGCTTCGCGTGCGGCATGGATGCTCTCCCGAATTGCGGTGGCATCGTGAATACGCCCCAGAAAGCGCAATTCGGATTCATTGAAACTCTGCGCCCCAAAGCTAATGCGATTCAGCCCCAGACCACGCAAAAATTGAAGCTTTTCACGGTCAACCGTTCCGGGATTGGCTTCCAGGGTAAATTCCCCCTTCGGCAAAATGGTGAAGTGGTGATGCAGGGCCTTCCAGATGCGCTCCCAGTGGGTTTCCGACAGCAGGGATGGCGTTCCTCCGCCAAAAAACACGGTGGTAAACTGAAATTCCTGGAATTGGGGTGCCCGGAGTGCAATTTCGCGCAAAAGCGCTTCGACAAATCCGTCCATCAATTCCAGCGTGGTGATGGAATAAAAATCGCA
>WGBF01000031.1 GCA_015494485.1 bacterium
CGGACTTCTTCCCGACTGGCAAAGTAATACCCGGTAAAGGGCAGTTCCGGGAGTACAATTAAATCGGCTTCTGCATCCCGCAGGGCTTTTACCACGGTTTCCACATTTTTTTCTACCTTACCAAATTGGGGACGAAACTGAAAATAACCCACCCGCATGGTGTACTCCTTTCGCTTGAATAAAATTCTTAGCTCTGCAGTAAAACCCGATTGATGCGTTCGGCAGCAATGCGCAATCGTTCCGGCGGTTCTCCGGTAAAACAAATGCGGATGAAATCCCGGTAATGCTGGCCAAAATCGCTACCGGGTGCCACGCTTACGCCTTCCTGCAGTAACTGTTCAAATACAGCATCGTAGGTGCGCTTACCCAGAAACGGCTTCAGGGAAAAAAATAAGAAATACGTACCGGCGGGCACCGGAACCGTGAATTGCAGCGCGTCTACCATTAAATCCCGCAATTTCTGATAATGGCGTTGAACCTCGGGCATCCACTGATGGCGTGTTGTTAACGGCTCCAGCATCATGTATTCCGCCAGAGTGGATGGACTGTACAGCTGATGAACCAGCACCTTGTTCAGCTCCGTTACGACCGGTGGTGTGGCAGCCAGATACCCCAGGCGCAACCCGGCAAACATAAAAATTTTGGAAAAGGTGAAGACGGAAATGGTCTGGTCAAACATTTTATCCATGGCGGCAATGGAAATGTGGCGGTGGTCGTCAAAGGTGAGCCCGTCGTAGGCCTCATCGGAAATGACCCACAGGTGGTGCCGACGGGCAAATGCCGCAATTTCCGCCAGCTGGTGTTCAGTCAGCACGACTCCGCTGGGATTGTTGGGGGTGTTCAGGTAAAGGGCGACGGTGTTCGGTTGCAGCGCCTGTTCCAGGTATTCCGTAATGGAGGCAATTTCACCGGCTTGCAGGCGGTCGTAAAAGGGGAGTTCAGTTACCTCACCGCCGGCCATTTTCACCATGCCCATAAAGAAAGGCCAGGAAGGGGTTAGTGTTAAAACACCCTCCCCGGGATTTACCAGACCGTGCACCGCAATGCTTAATGCGTTTGTAGCGCCGTTGGTTGCCAGAATATGATTTTCTGTTACCGGTAACTGATTGTCTTCCTGCAGTTTTTGCGCCAGAGCTTTGCGCAACCGGGTTATGCCGTAGGTATTGCAGTACCGGTTAAATACCGGGTGCACTTTTCGGAATGCCGGGTCAATGGGAAGAGGGTAAACGGGTTGCAGGTATGTATCCCCAATGTGCAGCCGAACCAGACGCTCCCCCTGGGCCTGCATGCGGGAGCGGTATTTTTCGAACACAGAACCCTGGAGTAACTGAGTGCGATGGGCAAATTGTGGAAACCGCGGCATGGTTTTTACCCTGTTTGATTGGTTTTACCGGGAAGCAGAGGAATCTTCCAGCAAAGCCTCCAGCACCTGGGCGGCTTGTTGAAACGCCCGTGCCCGGTGGCTGATTTTATTCTTAATGGATTCGCCCAGTTGGGCAAAGGTCTGTCGATACCCGTCCGGAATAAAAATGGGGTCGTAGCCAAATCCTTTGTGACCCCGCGGTTTATCGGCAATCCGTCCGCGGATTATCCCCTCCACCGTTTTTTCGAAGCCAGGCCCCACAATGGCCACCACACAGCGGAATTGGGCGGTTCGTTTTTCCGGGGGCACATCGCGTAAAGCGTGCAAAAGCTTTTCGTTATTGGCGGCATAGTCGTGTCCCTCTCCGGCGTAGCGGGCGGAGTAAATGCCCGGTGCCCCATCCAGAGCATCCACCTCCAGACCGGAATCATCCGCCATGCTCCACAACCCTGTGGCCTGGTAGGCGGCGCGGGCTTTAATAAGGGCATTTTCCTCAAATGTCTGCCCACTTTCTTCAATATCTCCAATTTCGGGGAAATCCGCCAGGGTAACAATTTCCAGAGGCAAATCACTTAAAATTGCCTGAACTTCTTCCACCTTGTGGGGATTGCGTGTGGCGAAAACTATTTTTCGGAGTGGTGCTTTCATGCGTTATCCTGCTTTTTGTCCAGCATCAGATTAATGTAGCTTACCGTCACCGGCCGGGTTAAACAGGCGGAGAGGTATTCCAGAATGTCCTCCAGATTCTCCTGGGCCTCCCGGCGTGAGGTGTTTTCATCAATGACCGATTCAAATTCAATAAACCATCCCAGATGGGTAACATTATCCAGATGAATGCGAACGTTCCGAAAGAAATACAATTCCCGCCATTTTTCCACCTGGTCTAAAATACCATACGCCTTTTGAAATTCCGCAACTTTCGCCAGAGGATTGGGCAATTCTTCAATGGTGTAGTTGCTGATTCTGGGGGTATCGGAATCGGGGCGTACGTAATGAATTAGCTGAGTGGGTTTCCCCTCCTGAAATCGAATTTTCAGGCGCCCGTCTGAAACATTAAAATACACATCCCGCTGATAGATTTGCTCCGCAAAGCGTATCTCCGGATGGTCGTTCAGTTTTTGTTTGATGTAGCGGCAGGAATTCAGATGGTATTTGATTTCAATATTTTGCATATCAACACAATTTTTGTCTTAAATTAGCTGTAAAGCGAAATTAAACCAATAATTTTTTCAAGAAAGGGCTTTAAGGGAGGCCGGAGGATTATTCCTCCACCAGCCGTTGTAACAGACCAGAAAGGTAGGGGAGGCGTTTTAAGTAGGGTCTGGCAATTTCGTACCCCAGATGCCGAAGGGTGGCTGCCAGGGACTGCTGATAAATAATAAAATCCCGGCTATAATGTTTGCGTTCGGTAAAATGACGCATCCAGGGTTGAGCTTTACCGGAAAAGCTGTACACACGCAGGCCTTGCTCCATGGCATACCGGATTTCGGCCACCCGCAGTAACATCCCGGGGGAGTAGCGGGCCCAGGATTCATCGTAAGCAATTTTGTAGACGTAAAGGCCATCGCGGGTTTGGGGACACAAGGATGCGGCAATGACCTGGTCGTTTACCCGCAGTTCAAACTGCAGCAGGCGGAAGTACGGGGAATGCCGGTAGGCTGCCTCCCGGTACAGCGTCAGCAGATGCGGGCGGCGGGCCAGCGACGATTGGTTCCGGCCCTTCCAGCCACTATCTTCCAGCATAACAAAACGCTGGAAGACGGCATCGTCTAATGGGGGTTCTTCAATGGTGATGGACACATGCCCTTGCTGTTGTAATTTTCGCATTTTGCGCCGGTATTCGTGCCGAAAATGTTTGCGCCGGCTTTTCCAGTATTCTTCCCAATTGTCCTGAATTGGCAGGTAAGGAATTTCCAGCGGGGATTCCGTGGAATACCGCAGGTGCATGTGCCGGACAATCCGTTCCAGAAAAATATCGTCCGCCCGATTGGACCCCAGGCGACGAAACGCGATGAGGTCCCACTGAGTAAATTCTTTGGTCAAATAATGCATCAGGGCGTCCAGCAGGGGCAATTGATGTTCCGGTGTGGCAATGAAAATGGTTTTAATATGGTCCCGAATGCCGGCCAGGGTCAGCACCTTTAAATTTACCATTGCCAGATGAGCAGTCATTTCAACAAACGGTATCAATCCGATGAGGTGATTTCGTTGGTCATAAGCAAAAATAAAATGAAGCCGGTTGTGAAATTGCGGGTTTGCCGTTAACCAGGCCTGATGCCACTCCCAGGTCATTGAGGGCAAATACTGGGGAATGGTGTCCAGCAACCGATTCCAGCGGGCAAGGTATTGGTTAAGCGTCTTTGCCGTGGTAACAATCTCAAAGCGGAAAAAGGGATGACGCTCCGACACAATACCTCCGTTTTTGCTTCACTATCGTAAGCCTATCGGGAAATAATAACTGGATTTCTTAAATTTTTTGCCCACTCCGTGCATGAGTTGACGCTTGATTTTTACTATTGGAACAATTATATTGGGCGGCTCATTATAGCGATGTAGACGATACGGTGGCTGTTTTCCCATTAAATTCCGGTGTTCGGATGGGGTGCTTTCCGGAAGTGGGTATTCAAAATACAGCCGGATTTAGCCAGAGAAATAAG
>WGBF01000032.1 GCA_015494485.1 bacterium
CGCAAACTGTTCCCCGTAGGCTGCTCGCACCGCTTGCACCGCCCGGGTAATGCTACCGGCAATGGCAATATGATTTTCTTTAATCAGGACCATATCATACAACCCCATGCGATGATTTTGTCCCCCACCCAATCGCACAGCCCATTTTTCCAGCAAGCGCCATCCGGGGGTAGTTTTGCGGGTATCCAGAATTACCGCTCCGGTGCCCGCTACGGCCTTTACAAATTGTCGGGTGTGAGTGGCGATCCCGGAGAGGCGCTGGAGAAAATTTAGCGCGACCCGTTCACCGCTAAGCAGGGTTTGGGCATCGCCGCTTATCGAACACAACAGTTCATTGGCAGCTACCGTATCCCCGTCATTTTTATTGAAAACTATCTGTATTCGGGGGTTCAGGTGCCGGAATACCCGTTCCGCAATGACCAGCCCCGCTACTACACCCGGTGCCCGGGCAATAATTCGGGCGTTTGCGGTTGCTTCCGGGGGGACAATAGCCTTGGTGGTCACGTCTCCACCGTCAAGGTCTTCCTCCAATGCGGCTGGGATAAGGGAGTTCACTACTGATTCAAACGCTTCTTCCGGGGCAATGTTTAGCCACATGATTTTTTTCCTTTATAAAATGGGTTGAAATTTAGAAGGCCTGAGACGCGAATACAACTGCCGGAAATCGTTCTCTTTTCTGAAAGCAGGAATTGTCCGTATGTGTGGGATCCTCGGGGCAATTCCAATTTGAGGCAACTTTTCCCGGAACGGAGCGCTATATTCAATTTGCAATACAAAATGATTGGAAAGTTGCCCCTTTTCCGTTAAATTTTTGAATTAAGAAGTGGAAAGGACAGTGAGAGGCCATGTTTAAATTTACACCGGAAGACGTTGCCACTATTGAAAAAGTATTGGGGGTGCAGGCCATTCACCGGGCAGACCACTACCGCCTGGTTTTAGATAATGAGAAAGAAAAGCGCAAGCTGGCGCTGGAGATTTACCCCGAAGCTGCTTCCGGGGATCATACCATGAGCATGATTTCCATCTACACTGCTAATACCCACATTCAGCTGCACAATTGCAGCGGCTATGTCTCCAGCGAGTCCTTAGGCGAGGTGGTGTTTTTTAGCGAAAACGGCAATCGGGTGACCGGCGTGATTGTGGAAAAAGGAGCCGGTTGCTCCGTGTACGCCAATGTCAATCGCGAAGTGCTCTCCGGGGACTTTTCGCAAATGGCGCCGGAAATCATGATGTCCGGCATTGCCCTTTCCGTAACGGAACATCTCCTTTCCGCGGAGGATGAAGCCGAAGGTGACCAATGAAGGTGTACAAATTTACCATTGGAACCTTTGCGGTCAACAATTACCTCATTCAATCGGAAACCTCCAATAAAGCCATTTTGATTGACGCCGGGGAAGCTCCCCAACCCATTCTCAACAAAATTCAATCCCTGGGGCTGGAACTGGTATATTTAATTAATACCCACGGCCATGGGGATCACATTGCCGGGAACGCCACAATCATCCGGGAAACCGGGGCAAAGCTGCTTATTCATCCCCTGGATGAACCGTATTTGCGGGACCCCACCCTAAACCTTTCCGCCTTCCTGGGGGCGCGGCTGGAATCACCCCCTGCGGATGGCTTTCTGGAAGAAGGCGATGAGGTGACGGTGGATGACATTCGCCTGCGGGTACTGCACACGCCGGGGCACACTCCCGGACACATCACCCTGGTGGGAGAGAATCTGGCCTTTGTGGGGGATGTGATTTTTTACGAAGGCATTGGCCGCACGGATTTCCCCCGAAGCGACCACAACCAGTTGCTGCAAACCATTCGCACCAAAATTTACACCCTCCCCGATGAAATGAACCTGCTACCCGGCCATGGCCCGGAAACCACCGTAGCTCACGAAAAACGGCACAATCCCTTTGTGCGGGGGTAGCCATGGATTGGGAGCGATGGTTGCAGGCTTACCTGCGATTTTTAGCCCTGGACAAAAGTTTGAGCAACAACACCCTGTTTGCTTACGAGCGGGATTTGCGGCGGTACATCCAGTTTCTGAAAAATCACGGGGTGGCGCAGGTGGACGCCATTACCCCGACGCTGTTGCAGCAGTATGCGTCAGTGCTGGCAAAACTGGGTCTGGCGGCCAGCAGCCTGGCGCGAAATTTTTCTGCCCTGCGGGGATTTCACAAATTTTTAATTCAAAATGGGGTCGCGGAGGTAAATCCCGCCGCATTTCTGGAAACACCCCGCCAGGTGCGCAAGTTGCCGGAGGTGTTAACCCTGGCGGAAGTGGAAGCTATTTTAAAACAGCCGGATGTGGAAACCCCGGCCGGAATCCGGGACCGCGCCATGCTGGAGGTGCTGTACGCCGCCGGGTTGCGGGTATCGGAGCTTATTGCGCTAACGCAGGAAAATGTGTTTCTGGACGATGGCATTATTCGCGTCCTGGGGAAGGGAAATAAGGAACGGCTGGTCCCCATCGGGCGCCCGGCCCGGCACTGGCTGACCCTGTATCTGGCCCGCGTTCGTCCCCAGCTCAGCCGGGGCGTGATGTCCCGCAGCCAAGTGTTTTTGAACCGTGCCGGTAAACCCCTCTCTCGGATGGGGGTGTGGAAAATCCTCCAGAAATACGTTCAAGCGGCCCATATTGAGCGCCGGGTGTATCCCCACATTTTCCGCCATACCTTTGCCACCCACCTGCTGGAAAATGGGGCCGATTTGCGTGCGGTGCAGGAG
>WGBF01000033.1 GCA_015494485.1 bacterium
CCAAAACGGTTCATTAACAAATTAAAATACCCATCCTGCACAACCTTTGGTGCAAATACGTGGAGTTCGGGAAGTACATGGCAAAATGCCCCGGCCAATGCCTGCGCGGCCAGCGGTAAGATTAACTGCGGTTCGCCGGCCAATTCTTCCGAAATGGCCTGGCTGTTTACAAGAAATAACCTCAGTTGCCTGGTGCGAATGTTTTTGCGAACGCCTTCCGGGAGAGATGCCCAGAATTCTTCCGGACTCTGTGGCGTGTTCAGGAGTAACACGTCCCGGTTATTTAAATGGCCAAGGAAGGCCCCTTTTTCCAGCAATGCCACATCTTCCACCGCCACCACTTGTGCCGGTGCATTTTCTTTTTGCTGCACCCGCGGCATCAGAATATGGTAGGCCGTTGCCGGACGATTCTGGTAAAAATGAAACTCAGGGCGCCCGATAACCGGTTGATGGGTGAGGCGATATATTAACTCCGTAACCATTGTGCTGGCTGTGCTGCCACCACTTCCGGCTGCGGTTAAAATCATGTGTTGCCGAACGGGACGGGAAACGGGTGCTGTTTTGGGCGGAAGATACAGTTCTTCCAGGTGTGGGGCATGTTTTTTCAATAGCTGTAACTGGCGCTCCAGCAATGGATAGCGCACTACCCGGTGATGGGGCCGGATCCCCAGGTAAAAGAAGGTTTTACCATCGGGGCGCTGCATATTCTCCAGAGCAGCATACCAGTGGTCCATGTCCGGTTCATGGGTGCCAACGCCGTACACGCCGCCCAGCAAACGGGGCCCTTTCGTTTCTCTGCCCCCTTTCAGAAAAGATCGTTTTTCCGAATGATTCCCTGCTTCAACCTGCTTCTCCAGGGCAGCACGAATGTCCCGCATTAACGGCAAATCCACGGCCCCGGGGGCATCCAGGCGCTCCAGAACTGTAACGGCTTCTTTTCCCTTTAACAATTCCGCCAGTTCTGCTGCCGGGAAGGGCCGCCACTGGCGAATTCCTACCACACCGACTTTCACCCGTTGGGATTCACGCATGGCATCCACAAATGCCTTCAACGAATCCAGCGCTGTTCCCTGCACCACAAACACCCATTGGGCATCGTCCACCCGATAGGTATCCAGCGGCGCGTAGGTTCGCCCGGTAAGACGGGCAAATTCTGCAAATGCTTGCTGAATCATTTCCGGAAGGGCTTCCTGAAAAAAGACCCGTTGGCCAGCGCGGGCACGCAGGTACACATCCCGGTCCTGGTAGCTCCCCCACCCCATGGGACGGTCCGGGTCCACCCAGGTGGGAACACGGCGCCGTTTATCCCCAAAGGCCAGTTGCTGGCCCGGCGTCGGGGTTTCAATCACATCACCGGGAGCCCCCAAAAATTGTGCAATGAATTCCGGTTCCGGTCGCTGAAGGACACCCAGGGAATGGGTGGTGCGGTAACTGTCCTGTGCCACAATGCCGGGGGTTAATGCCTGTTCCGCCACCTTGCGGGCAATCAGGGTAAGGTCAGCCGCTTCCTGCGCATTGGCGGCAAAAAATTGAAATGCTCCGCTGTTTTCCAGCAAATGGTAATCATCGTGGGCAGACAACAGCGTTTCCGCCTGATGTTCCAGTGCGCGGGTGGTTAAATGAAGGACCAGCGGTACCCGATGATTGACCGCAAACGACAGGGTATTCAGCATGTCCCCCACACCGCGCCCGCTGGAAAATACCGCCACCCGCAGGCCACTCATTGCCGCGCCCAGGGCTTTGCCAATGACATCGCTGCCATGAATGGCCGTATCCACCCGGACATTCGGCAAGAATTCTGCGGATTCTGCCAACCGCACGGTATTGGGTATGATTTGAATGATGATCTGATCAGCCGCCTGGGCTTCAATGGTTAAAACAGCCTGATGCCCGGTCCGCAACGCTTCCTGACCGGGAAAAGGAACGGATTGTTGTGTCGTTTTCTTTTTCCTAAACACCACTCGTCATCTCCTGTCTTTCAGTCGTGGCTAAAAAACGCTTCCGGTTTACTCTGCCATAACCCCTTCGTACTTACTGCACCACTTTTTCCTTCTTCAATTGAATGAAAATCTCGGGAAATTGCTGTTCTTCCACCCAGGTAATGGCCCCGGTGGGGCAGCGCAGGGTGGCAATTTTGGTTTCCAGTTGCAACAGGTTTTGATTGATGACCGGTAAATTGTTCTTCATGGTGATAAGCCCTTCCGGGGCATCGGCCGCACAAATGCCGCACCCGGTGCAGGCCACGTCGCAGGTGGCCAGCGCTTCGTCCCCGGCCAACAGGGATTTGCATTGCACAATCAGGTGCTGGTTAATGGGGTACAATTCAATAATGCCCTTGGGGCACGCGCGTACGCAATCCCCACAACCGGTGCATTCGTCCACATCAATTAAGGGCAACCCATTGGGTGCCATCTGCATAGCATCAAAGGTACAGGCTTCCACACAGTCGGCCAGTCCCAAACAGCCATACACACACCCTTTGGCACCCCCACCGGCTGCAGCGGCGGCCCGGCAGGAAGGATACCCTTCGTATTCAGCAATCTGTTCGGCCAGTTCTTTTCCGCCAGCGCACAACAGCCGCGCCACTTTGCGGACAGAAGAGCCGGCATCAATGCCCAAAAATTCGGCCACTTTCTGGGCGTTTTCCGGTCCACCAACGGGACAATCACCCGGCAGATGATTCCCTTGAATCAGGCTTTCCGCAAATGCCCGGCATCCCGGCTCACCGCACGCACCGCAATTGGCCCCGGGGAGCATTTCTTCCACAATCTCAATGCGGGGGTCTTCCTGCACTTTCAATTTGCGATTGGCCAGTGCCAGGGTGATGGCCAGGAACAAACTCAATCCCGCTAAAAATAAAATGGCTGTTAAGGCACTCATTCCTTGATTCCTACACCTTACGGTTCACGTTACAAATACGGCTTTGCCCGCTCCATCAGTTCATCCAGGTGCGGTTCGTTGGGGTCTTTGGGTTTTCCCGGATGAATGATGTGCACGGGACATTTTTCTGCCGCCGTTACCAAATCACGGTAGGGACCCGCCGTGGCATCTTTGATGTATGCCTGTTTATTATCATTGTACGCAAATATCTGGCTGTTAATGGCAATGCATTCCCCGCAACTGGTACAGCGGGGCGTTTCAATGTACGGTTCATCAAAGG
>WGBF01000034.1 GCA_015494485.1 bacterium
CACCAATAACAACATACTGTGGCTGGTAGTGGGTAATTTTGAAGGCATTAAACTCGCGGTAGGCATCCCCGCGCAAAAAGAGGTAAATGCGCTCGGCATTTTTCTCCTTTAGCCACTGCGCGGCGGCATACGGGGCAGAAAAAATATGTTCCAGGGTGATTTTAAAACCCAGGCGTTGCAGGGTGCTGTGTAAGCCATACCGGCTTTTGCGGGTGGTATTGGTTACCAGCAGGTACGGAATATTGTTTTCGTTTAAAAAATGAATGGCTTCCCGCGCTCCGGCAATAACGCTTTCCCCAACGTACAATACGCCGTCAATGTCAATCAAAAAGCCCTGAATTGCACGTTGGTTGGGTTTACTCATTGTTTGCTTCCTGTATGTGTTGGTTGTTCATTGATATAATTTAATCCCTTAACCGAATGAACCAAAGTTAAAGTTTTTGCGAACCGGAATGATTTTGGACGACCCTTGGTGTAGCTGAATTTTCCCGTTATTTTACCGACGGAGGTCGAAGCCATGATACCGACAAAACCACAGGAGATGGCAATTTCCCAATTGTATGCCGATTCGGAAACGGCGCGTTCCCGATTGCAGGATGTCCTGGCGGAATTCCGCCGTCGGTTTGGCACTGCGCCCCAGGCAGTAGTAAGCGTGCCGGGACGTATTGAAATCGGCGGAAACCACACCGACCACAACCACGGGCAGGTGCTGGCGGCGGCGGTAAATCCGGATATGATTGCTGCCTTTGCTCCCCTCTCCGCGCCTCGCATGGAAGTGTACTCCCGGCAGTATGCCACATTGTTCACCGTGGAATACAATCCGTTAACCCCCCAACCGGAAGAAATTGGTACCACCCCGGCGTTAATGCGCGGTATTGTTGCCGGTTTTCAGCAGAATGGACTTCGTGTTGGCGGAGTGCAGGCGGTGGTGGATTCCGGCATTGGGGTGGGCAGCGGCTTGAGTTCCTCTGCTGCCTTTGAAGTACTGGTGGGAACCATGCTTGCCGTGCTGTACAATGAAAATAGCGTCCCTGCGGAACACCTTGCCCGCATTGGCCGCGATGCTGAAAATCGCTATTTTGGCAAACCGTGCGGACTCATGGATCAGCTAAGCTGCGCCCTGGGTGGCCTGCTGCACATTGATTTTCGAAATCCCGAAATACCCAGGTGGGAGCATGTGCCCAATCCTCTGTACGCTGCAGGGTACACCCTGGCAATTGTCAATACCGGCAGTTCCCACGATGATTTAACAGAGGCGTACGCGGCCATTCCCCGGGAAATGCACCGGGTGGCTCAGGCACTGGGGTATTCGGTGCTGCGGGAGGTGCCATTTGAAGCATTTCGCCGGAAAATACCCATGCTCCGCCAGGCACTTGGCGACCGGCCCGTGCTGCGTGCTCTTCATTTCTTTCAGGAAAATCAGCGGGTAATCCAACAGGTTGCCGCCCTGATGGCAGGGCATGTAGCAACCTTTCTGGAAACGGTGCAGGCATCCGGCAATTCGTCCTTCAAATACCTGCAAAATGTAATGGTGCCGTCCACTCCCGAACATCAGCCTTTAGCGGTGGCACTGGCCATCGCGGAACAATGGACAACCCGCAATGGCGGCGCCTGCCGCGTGCACGGTGGGGGATTTGCCGGAACCATTCTGGCCATTATTCCGCAGGCAAAACAGGACGATTTTGTGGAAGAATTCAATGCCATTTTTGGCCCCGGCAGTGTACTCCTTCCGCAAATCCGCGATGTGGGCGCAGTGGTGTTCACCCCGGAGTAATTCATTGCGTGGATGAGGTGCTCCAGACGGGCAAATGGGAAAAGCCGGTAGCTGAAGGAAAAAACAGGCGTTGTCCTTTAAGGGTCATCCCTCATCAGTGTCCGGATGGGCCAGGGATTCCAGCACTTCCTGAATGACATCCCAATCAAAGCCCTTACTTTGCAGAAAGCGCACCAGCGCTGCCCGGCGCTTTTTTTCTTCCCGATGGCTATGCCGTTTGAGGAATTTCTGCGCCAACCGGTGGGCAATGTCCACTTCGGAGTGCTGGCGAAAGACGGCTTCCAACAGGGGGTCGCTAATGGCATCCGGAATGCCGCGCTCCCGCAATTTCTGTTTAAGCAAACGTTTGCCCACAGGCCGCAGCAGCATTTCCGTTTCCACGTACTGGCGGGCAAACTGTTCATCGTTTACCAAATCCACCTTCTGGAGGGCAGTTAGTGCCGCTTCAATGGCGGGCATGTTGTAATGTTTCTGGCGAAGTTTGCGAACCAATTCCTGGCGGCTGTGGGGGCGACGTTCCAGGTAACGCAGAGCCTGGTCCTTGGCGCGCTGGATTTCGTCTTCTGCCAGCAATGGCAACCATTCGGTTTCCGGTATTTCCACCCCCGGCGCCAGGCTGTGCTTAACAACCGTTTCCGGGGCTACCAGAACCTCCGTGCCATCCTCTAATAAAAGAATAAAGCGCTCCGGACGGGAGCGCTTTAATTTCATTTCCACAATCGTGGGCATGGGAATGGCCGTTTATTTTTCCGCTTCACCCACTTCTTCCGTTGCAGGGGTCAGGCCCAGCTTTTCCCGAACCAGCGCTTCCAGTTTGTCGCGGAATTCCGGGTTCTCCTTCATGTAGCGTTTCACATTTTCCCGGCCCTGCCCCAGGCGCTCTTCACCAAAACTGTACCAGGTACCACTTTTTTGAATCAGTCCCAGATTGGTGGCAAGGTCCAGCAAATCGCCTTCTTTGGAAATGCCCTGGTCGTACATGATGTCAAATTCGCATTCGCGGAATGGCGGGGCCAGCTTGTTTTTGACCACCTTTACGCGGGTGCGGTTACCCACTACGTTAGGGCCTTCCTTAATGGAAGCAATACGGCGAATATCCAGACGGATGGAGGTGTAAAACTTCAGTGCCCGACCACCGGTGGTGGTTTCCGGATTGCCGAACATCACGCCGATTTTTTCCCGCAACTGGTTAATGAAAATTACGCAGGTGTTGGACTTGCTGACGGTGGCTGTCAGTTTGCGCAGCGCTTGGGACATCAATCGTGCCTGCAGGCCCATGTGGCTGTCGCCCATTTCGCCTTCCAGTTCTGCGCGGGGTACCAGGGCTGCCACAGAGTCAATAACCACCACATCCAGGGCGCCGCTGCGCACCAGGGTTTCAACAATTTCCAGCGCCTGCTCTCCAGTATCCGGCTGGGATACCAGCAAGTTCACTGTATCCACCCCCAGTTTGCGGGCGTAGATGGGGTCCAAGGCATGTTCGGCATCCACAAATGCGGCCAGTCCGCCCCGCTTCTGGGCTTCGGCAATGATGTGCAGCGCCAGCGTGGTTTTACCGGAGGATTCCGGTCCATAAATTTCCACAATGCGCCCCCGGGGTACCCCGCCAATACCCAGGGCGTAATCCAATGAAATGGACCCCGTAGGGATAACATCTACCTGAACTTTTGCCCGGTCCCCCAGCCGCATAATGGACCCTTTGCCAAACTGGCGTTCAATCTGGGTCATGGCCAGGTTCAGGGCTTTTTCCTTACCGTTGTTGTCTTTGCTCATTATTCCCTCATTCCTGTTGATGGTTTAGGATTTTCATTTTCTAAATTTAATACATTTTACAGGTTAAACAAAATTTTCCCCCACTCATTTTTCCAGAGCAAACCGTTCCAGCGGGGTATACCGGGCGCCGTCCCGACGCAGCTCACTGCGCATCAACAACACCTCCTCCACCGGGAAAGAAATGGGTTGCAGGGGATGCTTTTCCAGAGTGGTTACGACCAACTCAATGTTCCGGGGAGCCCGCACCCGCCCCAGCGTGAGATGAGGTTTAAACGGGCGGTTTTCCGGCTCGAATCCCAGGCGGGCCAGCTCCGCTTCCACCCGTTGCTGAAGTTGCTTTAAAGGGGCCAGGGTATTTTCCTGCAATCCAATCCAGATGACCCGGGGGCGCTTCAGGCTGGGAAACCCGCCAATCCCGTTTGAAGTGATGGAAAAGGCCCGTTGCCCCTCCACCGCCCGCTGGATTGCCTGTTTAATTTGCGGCAGTTGCGCCTGCGGCACATTTCCCAGAAACTTCAAGGTAATGTGGATGCCTTCCGGACGCACCCATTTGACCTGCGCTGGGATATCCTGCAATTTCCGGATTAAACGGGCACATTCTTTTTCCAGCTCCGGGGAAATGGCAACCGCCACAAACACACGCACGGTGTTGGATGGTTGGGGTGTGCTCACGGGTTTTGTTCCCCCTTCGGTTTTGACAGATGCTCAGCCAGAATGGTGCGGCTGATGTTTCGTAATTTTTGGTATTGTTCCTTCAGTTGATTCCGCAGGGAATAATTCACCAGATAAATGTTTTGAAATTCCGGGTTGTTCAATATCCCCGTGTCGCCGTTCAACGATAAAAAATTAATGTGCTTTTGCAAAAACGGGATGGTATGCTGATTGAAATAGGTGGTTAAAAAATCCTGCACGGTTTGGGCAGCTTCTATTTGCTGGTAATACCGGATGACAGTGAGCAACTGGCTGCGGGGGTCAAACAAATGCCAGGCGCCACTGCTTTTAATGGCTTCGTAAGTGGCGGTTTGAAATGCCACAAGGTTCAGGCGGGTTAAAATTTGCAGCATTGCCTGTAGCGAATCTTTGGGGAGGTTGCCGGCTTCCAGCGATTGAATGTGAGCACCCATTCGGTTTAAGCGGGCGTCCAGGATGGTGAAGGTGGAATCCAGCTGGCGGGTATTTTCAGATACCTCTTCCAGAAAATTCTTCCAGTACTGTTGGCGCAAGCGTTGATTGGCGTGCTCTTCTTTCCAGCTATTCACCAGAAAGGCCAGCATGACCCCCAGAAAAACGGTAAAAATATCAAACAGGTGTTTCCAGCGTAAACCGGTTTTCATCGGCAGTGGATTATTTGGTGGTATTGTTTTCAATAGGAATGCCCAGCAAATACCGGCGAACAATTTCCAGAGCAGCCTGGGCACCCAGTTCCTTGTTTAAGCGGCGGTCATTGGTAAATACGAACCGTCGGGCCAGAAGGGTATCCCCGGCAGAAAGACCGATGTAGATGAGTCCCACCGGTTTTTCCGGGGTGGCTCCCGTGGGCCCGGCAATTCCGGTAGTGGAAACGCCGATATCCGTTCCCACCGCCGCACGCACGCCGGCTGCCATTTCCCGTGCCACCACATCGCTAACGGCACCGTGAGTTTTCAGGGATTCCTCCCGGACACCCAGAAACCTCATTTTGCTTTCGTTGGAATAGGTCACCATTCCTCCCATAAAATACTCCGAACTGCCGGAAACATTGGTAATGCGATCCTGGACCAGGCCGCCGGTGCAGCTTTCCGCTACGGCAATGGTCAGCCCTTTTTCTTTGAGGAGCCGCCCAACCACTGCTTCCAGCTCTTCTTCGCCCTTGGTGTAAATGTATTTGCCAATGCGCTGATACAATGCCTCTTCAAATTCAGCAAAGCGGCTGGCATTGGGACTGGTGGCTTTCACCGCCACCCGGATGTCCACGCCAATAAATTTGGGCAGGAAAGCCACTTCGTAATCGCGGAATTCTTCTAGGATATCCTGGCATATCTGGTAAATCCGGGATTCGGCAATACCGGTGGTGCGGTAAAAATGCACCTGAATTTCCGGCAATTGGCCTTTTTCTTTTAAAAAGGGAATAATGAAGCCTTCCACCATGGCCTGCATTTCCCGCGGGACACCGGGAAGCACAAACACAAACTTCCCGCGCGTTTCGAACAGAAGACCGGGTGCGGTACCCACCGGATTGTCGATCAGCCGGGCATCCCTGGGCACCATGGCCTGATTGCGATTAATCGGGGGCATTTCGCTCCCGCGGCGGCGGAATTTCTCCTGGATTTTGTGCAACAGCTCTTCGTTCAATACCAGGGTGGACTGAAAGTATTCGGTAATCACCTTTTTGGTAATATCGTCATGGGTCGGGCCCAGGCCGCCGGTGGAAATGACCACATCGGCTTTTTCCAACGCCGTATCCAGCGCTTCCTGAATGGCGGCTTTTTCATCCCGAATGGTAATTACAGTCACGGTTTCAATGCCAATGTCGTATAACTTTCCGGCTATAAAGGTGGCATTTTTATTGACAGTTTTGCCGTTTAACAGTTCATTGCCAATAGATATAATCGCCGCTTTCATGGGTAGTTTGTCCGTTTTTTCTCACAGTTTAGAACAAATTCCCATGGATTGCAAAGCAAAATTCACATCAAGGAAGCCCCTGTTGTGACGATTATTTTCAAATGGTGTAATTTATTAAAACAGGGAAGTTATGTTGCTTTTCCTTATCACAAGTCATAAATTTTTAAGAATTTAAACCCTAAATTTCAGGAGACACTCCATGATAAAAAGCATCCGTTACCTGGTAATCGGAATGGCTTTATGTATGTTTACTGTCCAGGGATGGGCGCAGCAAGCAACAGCAGAACTGGTCGCAACCATCAAACCCATGAAATTGGACGGAAAATTACCTCTGGAAGACGGATTTCGCCATGTATTTATTCAGGGACATACATTATACCTCACCAACTATTGGGCCGGTGTTCAAATTGTGAATGTGCAAGACCCTGCGGCACCGCAAAATATGACCTTTATTCCCTTGGAAAACGAAAGTTACGAGAGTGCCGTGGGCAACAATTTTCTGTTTGTCGCCAATGATGAAAGCGGTGTGGCTGTTTTCAATGTTGCTGATCCCCAAAATCCCCGGCCAGTGGGAATGATTGATTTACCCGGCAAAGCCATTGCTTTAGAGATCTCCTTCCCTCATTTATTCGTGGCGCTGGGAGATAACGGGTTTGCCATTGTCGATGTGGCCGATCCTCAAAACCCCAACGTATTGGCGCTGGAAATTAACGGTTCCTGGATTGAGCATGTTGCTGTAGAAGATTCCAAACTGTATGCAGCTGCCAAAAAAGACGGGGTTCTTATTTACGATATTTCCAATCCCGAAGAACCCCAACAATTGGGAAAATACGCCACCGGATTTCAGGCGATGGATATCAACGTGGATGACCACACCCTGTATGTTGCCGATGGCGGAGGTGGTCTTCTGCTGCTGGATGTAACCAATCCCCGGCTTCCCCGGGTGATTAAGCGGATTAAAACCAAAGGGTTCGTGTTAAATCTGGCAAAAAGTGGCAATTATGTCTATTTAGCCAATCGATTGCTTGGCCTGCTCATTGTCAATGTGGAAAATCCGGAAGGGGCTTTTCTGGCCGGAACTTACAAAACAGAAAGTACCTGTTACGCTGCCGTAAAGCAGGATGAATTTGTGTACGTTGCCGATGACCGGGAAGGGCTGATTCTGCGCCACAACACCCGGCCGGTGCTGACCGATATTCCCGATATTACCCTGAAAGAAGGGGAGCCGTTTACGTTAACAATTGAAGCCCGCGATCCCGACGGTGACCCGTTAAGTTACCGGGCGTTTCATCTCCCCGAAGGGGCAACGTTTGACACCGTATCCCATGTGTTCAGCTGGACACCTACTTACGAACAATCCGGGGTGTATCCGGGTGTGGTGTTTCAGGTAACGGAACGCACCCAGAGCCGGCTGAGTGTTGCTGATACGGTTACGTTTACCGTAGAGCACGTCAACCGTTTGCCGGATTTGCCCGCTATTGCCGATACCACCATCGACGAGAACACCACGCTGACAATTGTGATTCCGGAAGGAAGCGATCCGGACAAGGAGGACCAGGGACGTTTGACGTACCGGGCTGAAAACCTACCCCAGGGGGCCACATTTGACCCCAAAACGCGCACCTTCACCTGGACCCCCACGTATGAACAATCCGGCGTTTACGTGGTGGATTTTATCCTGGATGATGGCGCCGGCGGCGTGGATCGCGAAGCCGTTACCATAACCGTCCGCCATGTGGACCGGCCACCGGTCATTGCCAAAATTCCCGATCAGACAGTGGACGAGGGGCAATTGCTGACCATTAACGTCACCGGAGAAGACCCTGACAAGGAAGACCAGGATAAGATTTCGTTTAAAATGGAAAACCTACCGGAAGGCGCCACCTTTGACCCCACTACACAAACCTTTTCCTGGACGCCCAATTACGACCAATCGGGGGTCTATTCCGGGATTCGTGCCATTATGATTGCCGGTAAGTTAAGCGACACCACCACCTTTACCATTACGGTAAACCATGTAAACCGGCCGCCAGTCATGGCAGAGGTTGCTCCGCAAACCGTAAAGGAAACGGAAACGTTAACATTCACTGTTTCCGGAAGCGATCCCGATAAAGAAGATGCCGGAAAGCTCACTTTTTACGCTACCAATCTGCCGGACGGTGCCACGTTTGATGCCGCCACGCAAACCTTTTCCTGGACCCCCACCTATGAACAGGCCGGTACTTACACGGTTACATTTGGGGTGAAAGACCCCGCAGGGCTAACCGATGAGACCCAGACCACCATTACGGTGGAAAACGTAAACCGCCCGCCGGTACTGGCGGAAGTGGGGACAATTCAGGGAAAAGAGAACGAAACCATTACCTTCACCCTTTCGGCCTCCGATCCGGACAAGGAAGATGCCGGAAAATTAACCTTCCGGGCAGAAAACATGCCGGAGGGCGCTACCCTGGATAGCAAGAGCGGGGCTTTTCACTGGGTACCGACGTATGATCAATCCGGTACCTACACCCCAGTGTTTATTGTCAGTGACGGGGATTTGAGCGACTCCACTCAGGCCACCATTGTGGTTGAAAATGTGAATCGCCCGCCGGTCATTGCGGAGATTAGCCCTCAGGAGGTGGACGAAAATTCACCCCTGCAATTTACCGTACAGGCCAGTGACCCGGACAAAGAAGATGCCGGAAAATTGCAGTTGAGTGCATCGGCCTTACCTGAAGGCGCCACCTTTGATCCCGCCACGGGTCAATTCCAGTGGACGCCTACGTTTGAACAGGCGGGAGAATACACTGTGACCTTTACAGTACAGGATGCCGAAGGCGCCACAGCCAGCCAATCTGTTGCCATCACCGTGCACAATGTCAATCGTCCGCCGCAACTGGCAGAGATTGCGCCTCAAACCGTGAAAGAAAACGAGCCGCTCACGGTGACCTTTACCGCTACGGATCCCGATAACGAAGATGCGGGCAAGTTGACCTTTCAGGCTACGCCAATGCCGGAAGGCGCGCAACTGGATGCTGCCAGCGGGCAATTCCAGTGGACGCCCAATTTTGAACAGGCCGGTAAATACGATCTGACCGTTACCGTTCGCGATCCGGACGGCGCGACGGACAGCAAACCGTTTACCATCACCGTAGAGAATGTGAACCGCCCGCCGGCGATTTCGGTAAAATCGGAATACAAGGTAAAAGAAGGGGAACCTTTGGAATTTACGGTGGCAGGCAACGACCCTGA
>WGBF01000035.1 GCA_015494485.1 bacterium
CAATGGACAGCGATATAGGTATTCCCTTTTTACTTTTCAACACCCGGTCCAGGTAAATATTGTCCGGGTTGTAATAATCTGCCCGGTTCCCCCGAAATTTGTGCCGGGAAAATAAGATAAAATTCAGATGGTCCAGAAATACCAGGGGATGTCCGCTGGACGGTAAAAAGGTCCCGATTTCTCCTGCCATTCGGTCCAGTGCATCTTTTAATTCCCGATAATCAAAGAACGGGTCATTCCAGTACGAAAGCACCGCCATGGCCTTTTCCAGGTCCACATCATCTCCGGGCTGCCGCACTACCTGGTAAAACGCGTGTTCCACCAGTTCATTATGAAGCGTCCCAAGCAACTGCTGAACATTTTCCAGCGCATTGGCGGGAATGTGGCCCAATAGATAATGCTTCTGGAGCACTATCTCCAGGCTGTTTTTTATTAATTCCTTGCGAACGATATCCTGCATCCGGGCGTCTGTATCATCCAACAGACGCACCAGATGCACCAATTGTGATTGTTGTTGACGGCTCATAAAATAATTTTACAACGTGCCCCAGCCACTACCTACGATGTGGTTAACAATTGCTGTAATTTTTCTTTCGATTTCTTTTCCACCAGTGTATGCAAACTTTGCCCATGGCTATCCATGGTTACAACGGCGGGGAAATTTTGCACTTCCAGGTGCCACACAGCTTCCGGACTGCCAAATTCCTCCAGATAGACCCCTTTTACCTTTTTAACCGTTTTGGCATAAATCTGAGCAGCCCCGCCAATGGCATGGAGGTAAACGCAGCCATTGTCCTGACAGGCCTTTAGTGTTTTTTCGCCCATACCCCCTTTGCCAATAATAGCCCGAATATTAAAGCGCTTGATGATTTCGGCCTGGTAGGGCTCTTCCCGAATGGAGGTTGTTGGCCCGGCTGCTACTACTTCATATTCGCCATCCCGTTGCACCACCACCGGACCACAATGGTAAATGACCGCGCCGCGCAGCACGTCCAGTTCACCCCCATCGAATAAGTATTTGTGTACCGCATCCCGGCCGGTAAACAAATCACCATTCAGCAATACCACATCCCCAACCTTTAACTGCCGGACATCCTCTTCAGACAACGGCAACTGCAACACTTTTGCAGATTTGGCTTCAATCTCCGGTTCTGGTAACGATTCGTAATCCACCTCAAATTCACCCGGCGCATGATACAACCACCGAATGACATCCCCTTCCCGGTCCAGTTTCACGCCGCGTCGCCGATAGGCCCAGCACATGTAGGAAATACTGACAAAGTAGGAAGCCGGTAAGCGATTCAAATAATCAATTTTTACCCCGCCAATGGTAAATTTTCCGCCAAACCCCATGGGACCGATTTCCAGCTCATTGGCTTCCTGAAGAATGGTTTCTTCCAGCTCGGCCAGTTCCGGATACGGATTGACATCATCCAGTTCCCGCAGCAATTGTTTCTTGGCATGGGAAAGTCCCGATGCCCGGTCGCCACCGATGCAAACACCCAGAAATCCCGGTGCACACCCTTTGCCCTGGGCTTTTACAATGGCATCCAGAATTACGGTTTTAACCCCCTCCAGATTGCGGTCGGCGCGTTTTCCGTTAATGACTGTTGGCAGGGAATACTGGGAGCTCATATTTTCGCTGCCCCCGCCCTTCAGGACCAGCCGGACGTCAATCTCGTCCTCGTACCATTGTTCAAAATAGAACACGGGACTTCCTTTTCCCAGATTGTTTCCGGTGTTCTTGCCGCTCAGGGTATCTACGGAATTTTTTCGCAAATACCCTTTTTCGGTAGCCAGAACAACGGCTTCCTCGGCAGCTTTTTTAAATAACAACTGGTCTTCATTGACCGGCATCTTAACGTAGAAGGTAACGGTTCCGGTATCCTGACAAATGGGAAGGGATTTCTTCTTTGCCAATCCCACATTTTTCTTAATCATTTCCAGTGCCATTTCCGCCATGGTCCCTTCCTGCTCCAGGGAACGGCTAAGGGTAATAACATTTTCCACATCCGGGGGTAAATAAGCAGAGGTGCGCCGGATAAGTTCCAGCAGGTTGTCGCGCAAACGTTCGTAATTCATGATTTTTCCCTCCTGATTCAATCTTTTTTTCTTAAAATAATACCCACCGGCTCCGAATGTCATCAAAAGTTTATTTTTTCAACAATACATGCTGTAAATTAAAAACCCACATCGTCTCCACCATTTTGGGGAATCGGCCCGTAATCCTCCACCTGAGGTAGATTCGAAAATTTGCCCAGATGCTTTAAAAACGTGAGTTTCACCGTACCGATTGGCCCGTTTCGATGCTTGCCAATAATAATTTCTGCCAGATTTTCCACTTCTTTTAAACGGGCTTCATCTTTGTCCCGGCGCAGATACACCTCTTCCCGAAAAACGAACATCACCAGGTCCGCATCCTGTTCAATAGCACCGGATTCCCGTAAGTCTGCCAGGGTGGGACGCTTATCAGGCCGCGCTTCCACGGCGCGGGAAAGCTGGGACAACGCCAGCACCGGTACGTTCAGATTTTTAGCCAGCCCTTTCAGGGAGCGGGAAATGTAGGAAATTTCCTCCTGACGGCTGTGAAAACCACGGGGTGCTTCCATTAACTGAAGGTAATCGATAATAATAAACCCAACGCCTTTTTCCATTACCATTCGCCGGGCACGGGCGGTCAGGCGATTCATATCCAGCGCCGGGGTATCATCAATGTAAATAGGGGCTTCGGCCAATACTCCGGCTGCCTGGGGTAAGCGGGTCCATTCTTTTTCGGTCAACCGGCCGGTGCGTAAATTCTGCAAATTGATCAACCCTTCTGCGCATAAAAGGCGCTGCACCAATTGCATGTCGCTCATTTCCAGCGAAAAAATTCCCACGCCCACGCCTTCCTCCACGGCGGCATTTCGGGCTAAATTCAGGGCAAAGGCTGTTTTCCCCATGGAGGGGCGACCGGCAAGAATAATCAAATCCCCTTTCTGAAAACCGGAAGTCAGGTGGTCCAGGGCATCAAAACCGGTGGCAATTCCAATGGTCTTCAGATGTTTCTGCTGAAATTTTTCCTGAATTTCTTCTATCGTATCGTTAACTACTTCATTAATGGCGCGAAATCCTTTCTGCTGGGTACTGGTTTGCAATTCATACAGGGATTGCTGCAAATCACCAACAATTTTTTCCGGATCCTCCTCCAGTTCGTATGCCTGGCGAATTGCCATCGAACATACCTGAATCACGCCCCGCAACAGTGCCCGCTCCCGGACAATCTTAATGTAATGGTCAATATTGGCGGCAGTGGGTACCAAAGAGGAAAGTTCCGTGATGTAATAGGCGCCACCCACATCCTCCAGTTCACCGCGGCGGTTTAATTCGTCCACCACCGTGACGGTGTCAATGGCCTCATCCTTCTGGTACAGATGAAGCATGACGTTGAAAATTTTGCGGTGTGCACCCCGGTAAAAATCGTTCTCGGTGAGTTGCTCCACCACTTTGCTGGTCACTTCAGGGGCAATTAGCATTGCACCCAGGATGTTCTGCTCCGCCTCAATATTCTGAGGTGGCAAACGGCCATCCAGATTCCCCAGGTCCAGGGGTTCCTCCTTTTTTTTGCGTCGTGCCATACGTCCCGTCCTTTCTTTTCCGGGAAGTTACAAAAAAATTCTGGCAGAAGCCGAGGGCAAAAATTTTGGCGGGAAAATACTTTTTTTCACATAAAAGGGGCGTGGACTTTCAGGCAGAAAAGGACCGTTCAATGACCATTTTATCGGCTTCTTTTTTCTGCTCCGTAGGGAATGAGAGGGTTAAGATGCCGGACCGTTCCTGCCGTTTGCGTGCTTTATCGATTAATTCATCGGCCAATTTTAAATACGCCACAGAACCCGGCGCAGAAATATCCACCAGCGCCAATGGTTTCCCTTTGAACTGGGCATACCCCAGGGCACTGTTTTTCGGCACAACGGTTTCAAATAAATATTTTCCGAATTGTGCCACTGCACCTTCCACGCACAACTGGGAAGCCCGGGTGCCTTTTTCGTAATAGGTCAGCAAAATGCCTTCAATTTCCAGATCCGGATTTACACTTTTTTTCATGCGTTCCAGCACGGTAAATAACTTTGGCATTACCTGCAAAGAGAAATAGCCGCATTGCAGCGGCACAATCAAGGAATGGGCCGCAGACAATGCAGAAATGGTCAAATCCCCCAGAGCCGGCGGGGTATCGATTAAAACAAAATCATAGGTATCATGGGCAAGAATATCATTCAATTTTAATTTCAATCGAATTCGGTTTTTAGCCAGGTCCATCAACCGGTTTTCCATTTCAACATTCGGTACATTGGATGGAATAACGCTAATGTTTCGCAATTCCGGGAACGGCGCCGAATGTACAGGATCCAGTGCAGTAAACGAACCACTGAAAATTTCAAAAATTCCTGTTTTCTCTTTTTCCGGCCGGAATCCCAACCCCAAACTGGTAGACCCCTGGGGATCCACATCCACCACCAGCACCCGTTTTTCCGCAATGGCCAAACTGGCAGCCAGGTTGATAACGGTAGTACTTTTCCCCACTCCTCCTTTAGGATTCGTTACTGCAATGACTCGTGCCATTTTCTACCCCAATCTTCATTTCCGTTTATTATCGGCATTTTTTCCATAAATAAACAATTATGGTAACAGGAATTTGATTTATATTCAATTCATTTTTTATTTGTATAACCAAAGTCACATAACATACATATTTTCACTCCCCCTGCCATTATTTTTCTTTAATGTCTTCTCGGGAATTCGTATTTTTTCATGCACCTAACGCAAAGGAATAACAGCATGGCATGGGTTGACTGGATTATTTTATTTGCTTATATCTTCTTTATTATTGGTCTTAGCTATTGGATTGGGAAAAAACAAAAAAATCAGGAAGATTATTACGTTGGGGGCCGCCGAATCCCCGCCTGGCAGGTAGCGTTGTCTATTATGGCAACTCAGGTCAGCGCAATCAGCCTTATTGGCGCACCGGCCTTTGTGGCCTTGCGCAGCGGTGGCGGTTTACGATGGTTACAATATGAATTTGCTGTGCCTCTGGCGATGATCGCCATTTTGTGGGTCATGATTCCGTTGTATCACCGTATTAAAATAATCACCATTTATCAGTATCTTGAAGAACGCTTTGGGCCCCGCCTGCGTCTTCTGGTGAGTCTGGTGTTTATTTTTGCCCGGGGATTGGGGTCAGGAGTTGCACTGCTGGCAACAGGCATTGTTACTGCAGTTTGTTTAAATCTGAATCTCCCTGAAACCATCGTTCTAATAGGAGTCGTTTCATTGATTTACACCACATTTGGGGGCATCAAAGCGGATATTTATAGTGACATTATTCAGCTCTTTATACTGTGGGGAACGGCAATTTTAAGTATTGCCATAGTGACCAATTACCTGGGTTGGGA
>WGBF01000036.1 GCA_015494485.1 bacterium
CAAATTTACCATTCTGGCCCACTGGTTAAGGGGAAAATGGCTGGCCCGGCAACACCACTACCAAAACGCGATGGACGAGTTGCGTACGGCCTTGCAGTGTGCGCATCGGTATGGTATGGTCCATCTGGCATTTCAAATTGTACTGGACATTCTGGAATTGCCCCCCAAGTATGTGGACGTGGAATTACCGGCAGCAGAGGAAATTTACAACCGGTTGATGTCTGCCATTTGGGATGAAATTTTACGCCGGCAAATTCAGGAATCCGATGAAGGAGAACGCTGGATAAACATATTAAAAATGGAAAAAAATCATCAAGAGGAAAGGGGAGGCCATGTACATTGAACAAAAAACATTTGCCCGTATCTCATTAAACCGAACGGCGGTATTGTTCCTTCATGCCTTTCCGGTGAATCATGCGATGTGGACGCCGCAGATGAATTTTCTGGCTTCCAGGGGCATACCGGTGGTGACGTTGGATTATCCGGGATTTGGTGATAGCGCCCCGTTTACTACCCCTCCTACCATTGACGCGTATGCCCGTCAGGCGCTGGATGTGTTGGATGAAAGCGGCGTGTCCAACGCGGTGGTGGTGGGGTTAAGCATGGGCGGCTATGTGGCCCTGGCGTTGTATCGTCTGGCACCGGAACGATTTGGCGGGCTGGTGCTGGCGGATACGCGGGCTTCTGCAGATACCGAAGAAGGGCGCCAGCGGCGTTTTCAGTTAATTGAAAACATTGAACGCACGGGCGATATTGATCCTATTATTCAGGGCCATATTGAGAAGTTCTTTACGCCAGACCACCAGCAAAATGCTGATCTGGTTACCACGGCCCGGCGCTTGATGCAGCGGGCGACCAATACCGGGATTATCCACGCCCTTCACGCCATGGCGCACCGCCCTGATTCCATGGAATTGCTTTCCCAGATGCATTTTCCGGTGGAAGTAATTGTTGGGGAATCGGACAGTTTAACCACCGTGGCAGATTCCCGGAAAATGGTGGAGCAATTACCGCAGGGGCATCTCACCGTTATTCCGGAAGCCGCTCACCTGTCCAATCTGGAACAACCGGAGGCATTTAACCGCGCTCTGGAGGCGTATCTTCAGAAACTGGGGCTTCTGTAATCCAGACGGTTGGGGCGGGGGCAGAGAACTCATCGTGAATACGCCTGCAGTTTCCCAATCTCAGGGAAAGGTGGTGGTACACGGAAATAACGTTTTAACGAGGAGGTTCCGAATAAAAATTTAATCTTTGCTTGTAAAAATTCGTCCGGATTTATATTCTTTTAGCGGAATGAAAAAACCAGGAAAGGAAAGGCTATGAAACGGGTGTTGATTACGGGTGCCTGCGGGCAAATTGGTTCGGAGCTGGTGGTGCATTTGCGGGAAGCACTGGGTAAAGAAAACGTGATTGCAACGGACATTAAAAAACCTTCGCAATTTGTTAAAGAATCTGATGGCTTCCATTATCTGGATGTGTTGAACCGGGATGAACTGGCGCGGCTGGTGGTGGAATTTGATGTGGATACCATCTTTCACATGGCAGCGATTCTCTCCGCGCGGGGGGAGCAAAATCCCCAGCTGGCCTATCGGGTAAATATGCAGGGCTTGATGAACGTGCTGGAAGTTGCCCGAGAAAAAGGAGTGGCGCGCGTGGTGTGCCCCAGTTCCATTGCCGCTTTTGGCCCAGACGCCCCGAAAGAAAATACACCGGATGATACGCCATTGAATCCCACCACCATGTATGGCGTAACAAAGGTTGCCGGCGAAAAGTTAATGCAGTATTATTTTTTGAAATATGCCCTGGATACCCGCTCCCTTCGATACCCTGGCATCATCAGCAGCGAAACAGCCCCCGGGGGCGGTACCACCGATTACGCCGTGGATATGTATGTGCACGCGGTAAAAGGAGAACCGTACGTTTGTTACATTGACCGGGATACGCCCCTGCCTTTCATGTACATGCCGGATGCCATTCGGGCGATTATTGAACTGGCTGCCGCCGATAGCCAGCGGTTAAAACGCCGGGTGTACAATGTGCATGCCATGCGGCTAACGCCGGGGGATATTGAAATGTCCATTAAAAAATACCTCCCGGAGTTTCAGGTAGAATATCGCCCGGATTACCGACAGGAGATTGCCGAATCCTGGCCCCACAGCATTGATGACCACAACGCCCGTACCGATTGGGGGTGGCACCCCCGATATGACCTGGATGCAATGACACGTGACATGATTGAACGGCTAAAGCAAAAACATCAATAAGGGGGAAACCATGGGAAATTTGTGGCAACGCATGGTTCGGGCCGCGCGCCTGGATGTTCGCCTGTATGAGGAGGTCGAACATGACCCCGCAGCCACTCAACAAAGTGTGCTGGTAGTGGTGCTTTCCAGTTTAGCCAGTGGAATTGGCAGTCTGCAGTACGGAATACTGGGGTTGTTGGGTATTGCCTTGGGGGCGCTTGTGGGGTGGTTTATCTGGGCCGCGATTGTGTACCTCATCGGGGCAAAATTATTGCCGCAGGAAACTACGGAGGCGGACCTGGGCCAATTATTACGCACCATTGGATTTTCTGCGTCACCGGGTGTTATTCGTGTACTGGGTATAATTCCGGGATTAGGGGGCATTATTAATTTCATTGCAGCCATCTGGATGTTGGTGGCAATGGTGGTGGCGGTTCGCCAGGCGCTGGATTATTCTTCCACTGCACGCGCTGTTCTTGTGTGTGTTGTAGGGTGGTTCGTATATTTGCTACTGGCAATTGTTTTGGGCATTTCTGCCCTGTAGGGAAATGCAAAACATAAAGGATGACGTTATGCTGAATTCGAAGATTATTGGTGTTGGGCATTATGTCCCGGAACGGGTGATTACCAATCACGACCTGGAACAATGGATGGATACTTCAGATGAGTGGATTCGGGAACGTACAGGCATTATTACCCGGCATTGGGTAAAAGAAGGCGATACCGTTTCCGGATTGGGGCTGGAAGCGGCCAAAAAGGCTCTGGACCATGCAGGGCTAAAGGCAGAAGATATCGATTTCATTATTTTTGCCAGCATGGCTTCGGACCATGATTTTCCCGGTGCCGGCTGTTTCTTGCAGGAAAAAATGGGACTGCCGGGTGTCCCCAGCATGGACATCCGAAATGCCTGTACCGGTTTTATTTATGCCCTGTCCACCGCCGATAAGTTTATTAAGACCGGCACATACAAAAATATTCTGGTCGTGGGGGCCGAGATTCAAAGCACCGGCCTGGATTTATCCACCCGGGGCCGGGATATGGCCGTTTTATTTGGCGACGGTGCCGGTGCAGTGGTGGTTACCGCCACGGAAGAAAAAGATAAGGGGATTTTAACCACCCATCTCCATGCCGATGGCCGGTTTGCTAAAAAACTCTGGTGTGAATGGCCTTCGGTTACTCATCATCCACGGATTACAAAAGAAATGTGCGAAACCGACCGGATTTATCCCAAAATGGAAGGCCGCTTTGTGTTTAAGTATGCGGTCACGTATTTCCCTCAGGTCGTGCAGGAAGCGCTGGAAGCTACCGGATATTCCGTGGAAGATATCGATTTGTTCATTCCCCATCAGGCCAATCAGCGGATTACGGAAGCGGTGGCACAGCGCCTGGGATTACCGTGGGAAAAGGTCGTTAGCAATATCCATAAATACGGGAATACCACGGCAGCATCCATTCCCATTGCCATGAGCGAAGCGTTTCAGGAAGGTCGTATCAAGGATGGGGATCTGGTTTGTTTGGCAGCGTTTGGTGCCGGATTTACCTGGGGATCCGTGTTGATGCGCTGGTAGTTTGAACATTGGCTTGCGAACGGTCTGGCGGTGCATTATATTTTGCACCGCAAAGATGTCGCCGGAGTGGCGGAATTGGCAGACGCGCCGGACTCAAAATCCGGTTCGGGTGACACCGAGTGTGGGTTCGAGTCCCACCTCCGGCACGGAAAAGGCAGCAGAGAGCTGCCTTTTGTTTTTTTAAAGGGAGACACCGAGTGTGGGTTCGCTCCTTGCCTGAATGAGCCGATTTAGCAAGCATATTATTTTTATTGAAAAGCGTAATTAAAACAGAAAACCGTTGTGTGGGAGAAGAAGGCAGGCCTGTCTTACGCCTGAGAGCGTAATTCAGGTAAAGAGTCCCACCTTTTGTACAGGAAAGGTGAGTAAAAAGAGTCTTTAAGTTTTGAATGGGGGAAAAGCC
>WGBF01000037.1 GCA_015494485.1 bacterium
AAAAAAGCCTTATAGTGAGGACGAGAATCTGATGCACATCAGCCACGAGGCCGGCATTCTGGAAGACCCCGAACTGCGTCCCGACGAATCCATCTTTACCCGAACGGTGTCCCCCAAGGATGCCCCGGACCGGGAAACTATTCTGGATATTTTCTTTGAAGATGGCATTCCGGTGAAAGTCATTAACCGTACCGAACCGCGGGAAGTGGTGGGGGCACTTCCCTTGTTCGAATATGTGAACAAGGTTGCAGCGGAAAACGGCATTGGGCGGGTGGACATGGTGGAAAATCGCTTTATTGGCATTAAATCCCGGGGCATTTACGAAACGCCCGGTGCCACCGTACTGTGGAAAGCCCACCGCGACCTGGAAGGCATTGCCATGGACAAAGAAGTCATGCATCTGCGGGACATGCTAATTCCCAAATTTTCGGAACTGATTTACAATGGCTTCTGGTTTTCGCCGGAAATGGATTTTTTACTGGCGGCGTTTAAAAAGAGTCAGGAATTTATTAACGGCAGGGTCTCCGTTGCCTTGTACAAAGGGAATGTTCACATTATTGGGCGCTACTCTCCCACATCGTTGTACGACCCGGACCTTTCCAGCATGGACAAGGAAGGCGGATTCGACGCCACGGATTCCACCGGGTTCATTAACATTCAGGCCATTCGCCTGAAGGCCCATCACGTGGTGCTAAAAACCAAACAACCCTACGCCTGGCGGGAAGAAAAATAATCGTAGGTGGTTCAATAAAGGGCCACAGCACGCAAAATACACACGGCAGATGGTTGGTTACCGGGGAACAATCTGGGTTTCCCGGTAACGCCTCTGCCGAAAGGTTTTATTGAACGTAACGCAAAGGAGCATTCCATGCGTCTCTGGGACACCACAAACGCACTACACGATACCATTTTAAAATTTACCGTGGGGGAAGATTACCTGCTGGACATGCAGCTCATCCGGTACGACTGCCAGGCGTCCATTGCCCATGCCCGCACCCTGGCGAAAATCGACATTCTTTCTGTTGAAGAGCTCAACGCAATTGAAGCGGCGTTACAGGAGATAATTCAGCAGGTGGAGGCGGGAACGTTTACCATTCGCCCGGAGCAGGAAGACATGCACACGGCCATTGAGGAATATCTAACCCAGAAACTGGGCGATACGGGCAAAAAAATTCACACCGGCCGCTCCCGCAACGACCAGGTGCTGGCAGCGTTGCGCCTGTTTTACAAGGACCACCTGCAGCACATTCAGGAACAACTTACCGCCTTGCTGCAAGCGCTGGATCGCTTTGCTCAAAAGCATTCGGATGTTCCCCTCCCTGGTTACACCCACACCCGCAAAGCCATGCCCTATTCCGTTGGCCAATGGACACGGGCTTTTGCCGATGCCATGAAAGACAATCAGCGGCTCTTAGCAACCGTAATGGAATGGATAGACCAATCGCCTCTGGGGAGTGGTGCCGGATTTGGCGTACCGCTTCCGCTGGACCGGGAATTTACCGCGCGGGAGCTGGGATTTTCCCGCGTGCAGTGGAATCCGCTGTACGTTCAGAATAGCCGGGGGAAGTTCGAAGCGCTGATCCTGCACGCATTCACCCAGATTGCCCTGGATCTCAATCGGCTGGCCAGCGATCTGATTTTTTTCACCCAGCCGGAACTGGGATTTTTTGAGCTCCCCGGCAACTTTGTTACCGGAAGCTCCATCATGCCTCACAAGCAAAATCCCGATGTCCTGGAACTCATGCGGGCATATGCCCATCGCCTGGTGGCTGCCCAACTGGAAGTTCAGATGCTGGTGTCCAACCTTATTTCCGGCTACCATCGGGATTACCAGCTTACCAAAAAACCGGTGCTGGAAGGGTTTGCAGTGGTGGAGCAACTGCTTGAAGTGTCCCGATTGCTTTTTCAGCATCTCCGGGTCAATGCTGCAGCGTGCCAACAGGCCATGACCGACGACCTGTTTGCCACCCACAAAGTATATGAGCTGGTGCAACAGGGCATACCTTTCCGCGATGCGTACCGGCAGGTGGCAGAAGCGGTAAGAGGTAAAAAGCAAGAAAAAGAGTAAAGAATCCAAACACAAAAACAGGGAATTTTTTATTCTAAAATCATTATTATTTTTTTCTGGCAAGCTGAAGTTTTTTTCAAATCATTAACATTATTAAAAAGGGTACCGGAAATGCGCCGAAAATGATATAATCAACATCACCATCCCAGGCGCTGGCGTAGGCGACGGGCAGCATTGCGGCTAATCTGAAGCTGCGTGTGTTTGGCATCTTTGACCGTCATAATGTACGTTCCCCCAAAGTACGGTTCGATGGAGTGGACAAAATTCAGATTGACTATGGTGGAGCGATGAATACGGAAAAACTGCTCCGCATCCAGACGATGCTCCAGTTCTTCCAGGGTGTAATTAATGATATAGCTTTTATCCGTCAAATGCGCCACCACCACCTTATCCTCGCTGGAAAAGTACACCACCTCGTCCACCGGTAACAGATAAATGCGTTCCCCAACCCGGGCGGGAATTCGGGTTAATGGATGATGACCTCCCATTTCCTGAACAAGCGACTCTGCACTTCCCGTTTCTGGTTGCTGGTGGGTCAGTAGCTTTTCCACGGCACGGGTAAATCGTTCGTAAGAGTACGGCTTTAGCAGGTAATCCACTGCGTTGTGTTCAAATGCCTGTACTGCATATGTTTCATAGGCCGTACTGAAAATTACCCGGGGTTTTTCCGGAAGCATTTTCAACACATCCAGACCCGAAATATCGGTCAACTGCACATCCAGAAAAACCACATCGGGTTTCAGGCGGGGTATTTCTTCAATGGCCTGTTGCCCACTTTCACTCCATCCCACAAGCGTCAATCGGGGGTGGGCTTCAATAAACGCCATTAAGCGCTCCCGTGCAGGGGCTTCATCTTCCACAACGTAAGCGGTTAAGGGGTTCATGATTCCTTTCCCTCCGTAAATGGGATGCGAATATGAACACTGCTACCGTTTTCCGGCTGCGAATCAATTGTTAATTGCGCCAAACGGCCATAGCGCAATGCCAGGCGCTGAGAAATGTTCCCCAACGAATGATTCATGCTCAGCACATCTTCGCTTTTCTTCTTAAACCCACATCCATTATCGGCAACCCGTATGTCCAATTTTCCGTTTGTTTTCTGGCAGGTAACCTGAATATTGAACGGCTGCTGCCGGTTACACCAGCCGTGCTTGAGGGCATTTTCCACCAGGGGTTGAAGCATCAATGCCGGTACGCGGGCGGATTTACACCCTTCCTCAATTGTAATGGAAAATTGCAGCCGTTCACCAAACCGGGCTTTCTGAATTTCCAGATACCGTTGCCCCAGTTGCAGTTCCTGCTCCAGAGGTACCATCTCCTGCCCCATGGTGTGGAACATGGTGCGGAAAAACTCCGCCAGGTGAATGGTCAGCGTTTCTGCCTTCTGGGGATGAAGGGGAATCTCTGCCGCAATGGTATTTAGTGCATTGAATAAAAAATGCGGTTCCATCTGGCTTTGCAATACCCGCAACCGGGACTCCTGCAACTCGCGGTTTTTTCGCAGAACTTCAATATAACTCAGCATTAACGCAATAAATAAAGCAAACAAAATGACCAATGCCAGTAAGGCAATGATGGGGGCCAGCGTGTCCATCACCCAGTTCAGCGTCAACGTTTGGGGGCGTTTACCGGAGCTCAGTGCTTTCAAAACGGTTGCGATAACCGCAATCACCCGACTAATCATCTCCTGCAAAATTTCGACACCGGGTGTGATGACCACAAAATGCATGACCAGTACCAACAAGAGGGCGTAAAAAATGCCCACGACGTATAAGATGCTCCACAATCCAACATAGAACGGCGTTGAGGCCTGGGGGGAAAACGCACTGGATATTCGGTGAATTCCAAATAAAATTCCAATAATAATAGTGGCATACAACCATGCGACAATTGTGGTGGGGTACGGAATATTGCCAGATTGATTCAAAAGAAGAAAGCTTAAACTCCACACCACCCCATAGGCCAGAAACCAGATGAGGGTATGTATTCTTGACTTTTCCATAGGCTGTTTGCCGAATTACCCCGGGATTCGTTCCGCAATGGAGTGAAACGGCAAATCACGCCGCTTCACCCCCTGCTCTAATTTTATTGGTGAATACCTCCACCGCCAAACAATATTGTAAAAAAGGGCCCCGAAAACGGAATGGCCGGGCCATTTAAAACGTCCGTCTCGTCAAAGCGCCATGAACCGGAAGCAACCGGGAAGGTATATCCCAGTTGAAATCCCACCAACATCCCGCCGTTGCGGTTGCCTTGCCGGGGTTTCCAAAACCGGTATTCTCCCTGAAGCGCTACGCGGATCAGAAACGTGCGGTAGCGGGTTTCTACCATAAGCGAACGACCGTTCAACACATCATCAAAATCGGCGGAAACGGTGGAGTAACGGCTGTAGGTGAGTCCACCGCCACCCAGGCCCAGGTACGGGAATACCACAAGCCGGTTTTTCTGCACGAACGCATAGCCCAGTTTTACAAAGCCCATTCCACCATTCAGGCGACTTTTTTCCGTTCCATGGGTTTTTGCAGGCTGCACCACAGCCATCCCCT
>WGBF01000038.1 GCA_015494485.1 bacterium
ATTCTGGAACGCAAATTTTCTGTTTATTTAATTAATCTGGATGTGGTAACCGGCGACCGCTGGGAAGAAAATACCATTACCGCGGTCATGCTGGGTAGCATCATGAAGGTGCTGCACGAACAGGCGGGAAGCGCATTTCCTGCTGGAGCATTGCCGGAGACATTGCCAAAATCCAATAATTGCCACATCGATTTTGCTGAATTGTACCACCAGGCATTCGAAGGTACCCGTGCGGTGGACGCGGAACTCATTTCCCGGTACACGCCGCCGGTTCTGGAGGAAACCGAAGCGGGATTTTCGTTACCCACGCCGGATCAACCCCGCACGCTGGATGCCGAGCGGTATCGGGATTATCTGGCGTTCCACTTAACCGGTCGGTATTTGTACTGTCCCAAATGGCCCTACCGCACCACCGGGTTCATTCATCCTCTCATTAAAGCCTTTCAAAATCCGGAACAATTTCGCTACGATTTTCCGGTGTGTTTGCTAAATGACCCGGAACACCCCGCCAGACCGTTGCGGGAAATCGTTGATGAGGTCATTGCTCAGGTTCAACTGGATGGAGAACAGAAGGCTCAGTTTGAGCACGATGTCCTGCTGGCAGAGAAAGAAATAAAATTACTGGTCGCCAGAGGTTACGAAAAACCGTTGAATGAACTGTGGGAAATGGCCGTTTCCGGCATTTTACACGATGTGGGGGCTGAGCACGAAAAAGCCCGGAGCATGAATGACAATTTCAACCGGGCGTTGCAGATGTTCCCGGAAACGGTGCAAGTGTTGGGCGCTGTGCCAGAGTTTCCGGTAAAACTGTTTCAGCATGTGTGGAAGGTGCATTGGGAAGCTCACAGTGCCCCATACCGTGAAGAAGTCAACCGATTGTTAATTGGACTCACCGAAATTCTGCGCCTGGATGAGAGCAAGTCCTCCGTGGCCCATGAACCCGATCGGTTAAAAGCCACCGTGGGCGATGCTTACCGGGAGGAGCTGGATTTTGAGGCCCTTTCGGACATTATTGAAACCACCCATATTGAGGGTGAACCCCTCCCACCGGAGCGACGGAAGCGGGTGGAAAAAGCCCTGCAATTGCTGAATGGTTTTTACCGGTTGTTTGACCCCCAGAGTGCAGACACGGAATGGGATGCGGCGCTGCCCAATCCCTGGAAGGTTAACCATTCGGAAGCCGTCGCGGCAGCCATTGGGGAATACCAGGCGCAGTTGCACCATCTGCTGCGCTTTTTCCGGGCAGTACACATTGCCCGTCTGGAAGTGGAAAATGCCTATCAGCCAGAAAAACACGACGTGCTGTTTCAGCAATTTGGATTTGAAAATCTGAGTGCTGAAGAACTGGGGATGATTCCGCCCCTGTTGTTGGTTGCGGACAGCACCCGCCTTACCGAATCGGATCGGGAAGTATTAAACGAAGCCCTGCTTTCAGATTTGCCGCTGCGGGTATTGTTACTTTCCCGTAACCTGTGCACACCGTCTTTTAGCGAAGAGGACGTGCCCTGTTCGGAAAATTGGGTACTGCGGGCCGCTTTCCGGGCGCTGGCACAGGATCATCCTTTTGTTCTGCAAAGCACGGCGGCCAACGTAACCCTGCTGAGTAACGGATTTCGGGAGGGCCTCCAGGCGAACCGACCGGCATTGTTTAATGTCTTTGCCGGAGACAATGCAACCATGCCCCACTTACCCAACTATCTGGTGTGGGCGGCCGGTACGGAAGCCCGGATATTTCCGTCCTTTAAATACAATCCTGAGGCGGGTGATACCTGGGCGGAGCGATTTTCGCTGGACGGGAATCCTCAGCCCGAATCCGACTGGTCTGCCAGCGAGATCCGGGTAACAAACGAGGAAGAGGGCGCCCTGACCATTTCATTTACCGTAGCCGATTACCTGGTGCATGACGTGCGGTTTGCCAATCATTTTCAATTATTGCCGGCAGATTTACAGGATGAGCGGCTTGTACCCCTCACGGATTATTTGCAGCTACCGGAAACAGAACGAAAAGGGAAATTACCGGTCATCTACCTGGCGGATAATCAGGGAACCGTCCATCGGGTGTTGGTGACCCTGGCAATGGCCCGGGCAGCCGAGCAAACGGCCAAGCACTGGCGGATTCTGCAGGAATGGGGTGGCATTAACAACTCCCCGGTGGCCCGTGCGCTTGAAACCGCGCGGCAGGAGATGGAGGCCCAAAAAGCAAAAGAAATCGAAGCACTGACGGCCCAATTCCAGGCCGAAATGGAAAAAACAGTGGGGCAGGTAGCAGAAGAAATTGTGTCCAACATCGCTGCCGGCCTTCTGGGACAGGCAACTCTCCAACCGGCCGCCCCGGCAGCCGGTCCCGTGGCATCGCCTCCTCCGGCTGCGGAAGCACCTCCGGCAGAAACACCGGCGGAAGAAACCACTGAAGCCCCAGCGCAGGAGGAAGAGGAGGAAGAAGAAGCCCTGTCTTTTGATGAACCGTACATTGAAACACCCCGCTGTACCAGTTGTGGGGAATGCATTACCATTAACAGCCAAATATTTGCGTACAATGATAATAAACAGGCATACATCAAAGATGCCACGGCGGGTCCTTACCGAGACCTGGTATTGGCCGCGGAGAAATGTCCCGTGCACATCATTCATCCGGGAAAACCCAAAGACCCCAACGAACCGCACCTGGATGAGCTGATGGAGCGAGCAAAGCCGTATTTGTAACGTGAACCGTAAGGTGTAGGAATCAAGGAATGAGTGCCTTAACAGCCATTTTATTCTTAGCGGGATTGAGTTTGTTCCTGGCCATCACCCTGGCACTGGCCAATCGCAAATTGAAAGTGCAGGAAGACCCCCGCATTGAGATTGTGGAAGAAATGCTCCCCGGTGCCAATTGCGGTGCGTGTGGTGAACCGGGATGCCGGGCATTTGCGGAAAGCCTGATTCAAGGGAATCATCTGCCGGGTGATTGTCCCGTTGGTGGACCGGAAAACGCCCAGAAAGTGGCCGAATTTTTGGGCATTGATGCCGGCTCTTC
>WGBF01000039.1 GCA_015494485.1 bacterium
GCTTTGCCAGCTTAATTGATTCATTTAAAGTGGATCGTGTAAAGGAGGAGCAATAAATGCGCAATCAATGAGTTAAAACCCTTTTTTTTATTGCAATCCTGGGACTCATTTTTGTGGGGTGTCAGAAAAAAGTAGACTTTTCGCCCCGCCCCTTAAATCTGGATCGGGCAGTGTGTTACGTGTGCAAAATGGGCATTACCGATCAGCGTTTTGCCGTCCAGGCTATCAGCCCTCAGGGCGATGTGTTCTGGTTCGATGATGTTGGCTGTTTTGTTGAATTTATGAATTATCCGGAATGGAAAGAGAAGCAGATGGATAAGGGCATGGTCTGGATTGGTGACATGAACACCGGAAAATGGATTGATGCCCGAAAAGCAAAATACGTGTTTGGGGTGGAAACGCCAATGGGATATGGGTATGGTGCCGTAGCCGATACCACCGGGGTAGATACGGTGTACACGTTCCAGCAAGTTGTAGAACGCATTCGGGCAGGGAAGACCATGCGGGAGGAATTCCTTAAGAAAATGAAGGGAAAAATGAAGCACGAACCTACTGCTGAGCATCCACAGGAAATGAAATAAGAGGAGTGACCGTGAAGGATACAGTTGCCGTAAAAGCGGAAAATTCGTCCGAACCCGTAACCAGCGGTTTTCAGGAAATATTATTATTGGATGTCTGGCAGGTGCTTCGCGCGCGCTGGTTTTGGGGGTACAGTTTGCTGTTCGCCGGACTGATTGTGGTATTATTTACCATGGGCGTTACGGAATCGCAAATTATTGGCTTTGTTGGGTTAAGCCGGCTTATGGTGACCTTTATCCAGATTTGCATTGCGGTAATCCCCATATTTGTACTGATTACGACGGTCCGTTCCGTTGTGGGCGAGCGGGAAACGCTGGTATTGGAGTACATGCTGTCCCTGCCGGTATCATTTAAAGAATATTTCTGGGGCAAATTTGTGGGCCGCTTTTTAGTGGTCTTTTTCCCGGTATTTATTTCCCTGTTGGGGGCAGTTGTGTGGGGCACGTTTAAACGCTTAGATATCCCCTGGGATTTATTCAGCTTGTACAGTTTCTTACTGGCGGCCATGATTATTTATTTTTTAGGGCTGGGCATGTTCTTGTCCACCGTGGTGCGGAGCCAGGAAATGGGGCTCAGTGTGGGGTTTGTGGTCTGGATTCTGATGGTAGCTTTTCTGGATATTATTCTTTTAGGGCTAATGCTTAAAACCCGGATTGACCCTGGTATTGTTATCGGAACAGCCATGTTAAACCCGTTGCAAGTGTTTCGTACGGCGGCAATGGCCTTGTTTGACCCTAAATTAACGGTTCTGGGGCCCGCATCTTATTACATTCTGGATACAATTAGCCGGAGTGGTTTTATTGCATATGCGATATTATATCCGGTTATTACCGGGCTTTTCTGGGCATGGTTGGGGTATTGGTTTTTTAGCCGAACGGATTCGATTTAGTAAGAATAGAGGCAGCATCGATGAAAAGAGCACAGCAAGCGATATTTTTTTTGATTTTATTGTTCCTTTTTTTAAATTCTTGCAAGAACAGCAGCAAGGCAGTGGATGAGATTAACGACCGGGTGCTGGATACAACTGTAGATACCACATCGGTTCTTACGCTTTACAACTTTTTAGAACAGGAACAACTGGATTCAATTATAGATGCTCCATCGCCGCGGAAAGACGGCAAACCCCGGTATCGGGGATTATTGGCGGTGCCGCAAGACGGCGATGATTTTCGGCGACAAAATCTGGATGGCGTTTATTGGCGTCATTCAAGCATAAAAGATGCGGATTTCCGGGGTGCAAAATTTCGCTCAGCGGATTGTGAATATTCGGATTTTAGTGAATCGGATTTTCGTGCGGCGGATATTCGGTGGACGGATTTCAATCATACCATTCTTGTGCACGCGGATTTTAGGCAGTCGTATTTGTTTCATTTAAAAATTAACCATGCGGATTTATCGTATGCCGATTTGCGGGGCGCAAATATGTTTGGCGTGGAAGGGCATCACGCTGTTTTGCGCTATGCCCGCTTGTCCGGGGCGTTATTAAAGGATGTGGAATTTGTGGATGCGGACTTTACCGGTGCGGAAGCAATTAAAGTAAAATTATTTCGGGCTGTGTTAACGGGAGCCAAAATGGATAGTGCGGATTTTAGTTTGTGTGATTTCACCGGTGCAGACATGAAACGGGTATCGGCGCGTGCCACTCGCTTTATTGGCACCAGTTTTTCGGGAGCTCAACTGGAGTTTGCTGATTTCAGTGGTTCCAACTTAAAGGGGGCGGATTTTCAAGGCGCTAAATTTGAAAATACCATTTTTCGAAATGCGATAAACATCCCGGAGCAAATTAAAAAATTTATTAATAAAGAAGGCGTGGCCAACGGTTCGGTGCCAAAATTAGGGCATAACTAAAAACAACGGGGGCGCTATGTTAAAGCAATTGTTTTCCGTGGATGCCAAAATCGAAAAGGAAAAAGAACGGTGGCAGAAAGTACAGAAAAAATTTACCTCTGTGCAGGAATATGTGGATAATTTGATTGACCACATCAACCGAATGGCAGAGTTGTATGCCAAAAAACGCGGCGAAAAATTGAACGGTCGCGTTTTTCGTATTGGGATCACTCACTTAACGCCAAAGGGATATCTGGTTCCCCTGCCTGTAAAGGATAAAAAGTCCGTGCAGGAAAAGATGTTTCTGCACGAATTTATGATTATTCCCATTTCCGAAACCACCCTGGGGCCTTTGCTGGAAAGCGGCAAAGGGGATTCCATACCGGATATGGAAGCCCATTTAAAAAAGCGGGGCGGTAAGTCGGTATCCTCCCAAATCGCGTTGCAGTATGGGGTAAAATCCAATGTGCGCATGCCGTATCATACTATTCGGAATAAGGGGATTATCTTTTTCAGTGCGGATGTACCCCATTTCTTTCACAAGGAATTGCTTGAATATATTCAAAGCATTGTTCCGGACATCGAAGCCTTTTTTAATATTAATAATGACTTTGATGTACTTATCAAAGCGCAGGAGGAATTTGCCAGCAAAGAAGGTGATACGCTCCACAATAAAAAGTTGATGCACCAGGCCAAAATGATTCTTGCCCCCACGCATTACCCCTTTACGGATCGCATTAAGGTAGAACAGACCTTTTTTACCCAGGAACGCCTGGTGAGCGGTAATTTAAGCAATTTGTGGAAGCTGGATGACCATCGCCTGGCTACATTATTAATTGAGGCCGAAACCTACCAGGTGGAAGCCGCCCGGATGTCCCTCTACTTGCGGGGCATGTTTTTAAAGGAAGCCACTCCGGAAAAACGCCCGTCTGAAGTGGTTAGAGCGCTGGAAAAATATTTCTGGGAATACCTGGATACCGATGCTTACCTGACCTCTACAGAGGAACAGGTGTCTGTATTTTATGGTATCCTGGATTTTAACAAGGATGAAATGATATATTGTAACGTGGGCTTTTTGCACCCGCTCTTGTGTTGCAGAAAAGAGCAAAAAGTGTATGCCCTGGAAAATACCGGCCTGTACTTTGGTAGTATGGATACCTATTTTGAAGATGAAACTATTCCGTTCCACCCCACAGACCGACTGCTTCTGGCTACCAGTGAAATTGTGGAATTGGTCGATGAGGAAGCCCATTTGTTCGGAAAAGAAAAGTTGCATTCCGTACTGAGCGGTTCTGTTGAAAAAGATTTTCAAACCACCTGTAAATTGGTTCATGATGTCATTCACGCCAAGGGCAATGAGCTGAAAATGCGGGATGCCATCTTTTTGCTGCTGGAACGCGTTAAGTAATATGTGCCCTTAGGAAATAATTATTCAGGATGAACAACCAGCACGACGTAAAGGGAGGATATCATGAAATCCTCACCTGTGAACTGGTTGTGCGATCCACTGCCAGGGTATATCGAACCACCCGTGGCACCGCTTCCACCGCTGGATTCTCCAGAAATTTTACAGAATATGCGAATCCGCCCGTCATCTTTAGGTAAAGCCATTTTGTTTTCTTTCTGGAAGCTCAGTGGCTTTATGAGGTTTTATCGCCAGCTAACACCGGATAAGCTGGAAAAATTATTGCGCACTGAAAATCTTCGGACGCCGGGGTTATTTGCACCCATTATTAGTGCTACAATTCTTTTGAAAGAATCGCAGTATGCGGAACACTGGTTGGATCGTGCCACAGCACTTGTGATGGCCGCATTGGCGTTTAAGCGCGATTTGTTTGCCGGAAGGGTTCTTCAGGATACCTACCGCGGGAAACCGTTGGAAATGGGGCAATATCCCAATCTATTTGGTACAATGTTGGAAGTTAAAAATGGGCAGGTAATATTTCATAAAAATCCCGATGCAGATGCGATACTGGTTCTGGTGAATGGAAATTTTTTCCGTGTACCCATCAGTACGGAATTTGAGACCATGCGTTACCGGTTGCAACGTTGCGTGGAAATTGCTGAACAGGCGGCCAATTCAATTGCCAATTCACCGGGGTGGCTAACAGCTTCAACGAATAGATTCCAATTGCGTGCGTGGAAGCGCATTCTTTCCAGCGAATCCAACCTCCGCATGTTAAAGAAACTGCGGGATACGTTATTTACGGTATGTTTGGATACCCCCATTCAGCCGGATTCCCCTTCAGAGGCGGCACGCTTGATACACCTTGGAAATCCCGGCAATCGGTTTTATCTGGCAGGTACTCAACTGGTTATTTTTCCCAATGGAATGGCGGGTGTTCTCCTAAATTTCACCACTTATATCGACGGCAATCCAATGAGTCGTTTTGCCAATGAAATTTATCACCGGAGCGAACAAATGTTACGCCGGATTGTTACCTCGCCGAAAGATTTTGAGACAACGGTTTCTGAATTTAATCCGGAGCAATTAAAACTTCAGATTCCAGCAAAAATTGTGGAAAAAGCGCAAAAGCAAATTCAGTCGGTGCAGGATTTACAACCTCACACCATTGTGCTGGAAAATTTAGGGAGAAATAACTTTGGGAATATGAAACACCATGCTGTACCGTTGTTTGTTCTGGCGTTGATGACGGCAGTCTATGAGCTTACCGGTCGGATTCCTGTTGTTGAACAGTTTGTCTCGCTGGCCCATTTCCGGTGTATGGGCTTAACCCGGCAAGTAGTGACAACTCCCGAATGCAAAGCAGCATGTACGGCGCTGTACAAAGCATCGTCCTCAGAGGAAACCTGGCAGACTGTGGTACAGGCGGTGCAAAGTCAAAGAGCGGTAATTCGAATTGCCCAGCAGTACTTTCCATTAACATCGCTGGAAGCTCTTTATTTTAAACAGTTAGGGAAGGGGGGTAAAATTTTGTTTATGTGGTTATTTCGCTTCCGGAGATTATTAATGGCACTTAGCGGCCAGCGGTTACGCTGGCCTACGGATGTATTAATTTCCCATCCGCGAATATTTGACTCTTACACCATTATTGGTCGCCCTGGAGTTCGGTTGCCTTATGTTCGTCAATTTGGTTTACACTATCAGA
>WGBF01000040.1 GCA_015494485.1 bacterium
AGGGGGATGTAGTACGGCAACGTCACATCCACCTTGTGCAGCCGGGCAGCGATGTAGTGACCCATTTCGTGGGAAGTTAAAATGAGCAGTACCGCCATGGAATATTGCCAGCCGTACCAGATGTTACCCAGCCCCAGCAGAATGTCTTTACCCACCAGCGACGCCCCGGCAGCCATGGTGGTAAAAATGGTTGCCACAAACAGCAGGGCATGGATCCAGTATCGGGGTTTCTGCCGTGGTATTTTTCCGGCAACGTACAGCACAATCTCGCCATTCGTGCGGTCCACGTGAGGAATGTACCCCCGGGTCAGCAGGGTTTGCAGCAGCGCTTCCAATTGCTCGGGCGGAACGGCATGTTCCGGCGCGCGGTAAATCAACCGCCCCTGCAGGCGATTCCAGAAATCAGGAATAAAATAGGGACTCAGCAGTTCATCCAGTTCATTCCGGGTGCGGCTGTCCATTCAACTCCTTCCCTTCAGGCAATGGGTTCCTTTTGCTAATAAGTTTAAAATATACTCACATTTTGGGGGAATCAAAACCGTTGGTGGGATTTTGGGTGTTATCATTGGGGGTGTACGGCAAAAACAGGGCACGGTTCTGGTCCAATGGCTGAACGAATTCCTTGCGGGTGACAAATCCCATGGCGTCCCGCGCAATTATCCAGAAGGTGGCCGTAATGCTGTATTGCTTGAAATTCCGCGACACGTAAATGGGGGCTTCGCTCTGGAATAGCTGGATGCCGTTATCGCCAGAGGCAATCCAGTACATGGGGTAGGAAATGGTCAGCGGGGTATCGTCACTTTTATATTCGAGTTCTAGAACCACCTCCGTCACGTCGTTCTGGTAATCCAGGAGACGCACCTGGACCACAGCAATGCCGTTGTCAAACACGTGGCGCACCGCATCCCCAATAATGGGCGCGCCGTAGTCCAGCTGGAAATTCATTTCCTGGTCGATGGGATCCAGAATGACCCGGTCCCGAAATGAAATGTAATTCTCCGCGGACACTTCGATGTCCACCGGCTTGTTGCGGTCGAAGGAAGTACTCAGGTAGAATTCCAGCCGGTATTCACCGTAGAAGTTGGTCAGTGCTTCCTGGTCACCCACGCGCACGGTGGCGCCCCGCACTGGTTTTTCCTGAAAGCGGTCCATCACCGTTCCCTGAATGACGATGCTGCGGGTCAGAGGAAAGGCTTCAAACCGCGACCCCCACAGCCGGTCTGTGTCGCAGTGCACCAGCAGAAGGAGCATCACCATTAAGCCCACCGCTCCAACACCCGTCAAAAGACGCGATGGGGTGTGTCCCGTTTGTTTTTCGGGACTTATTCGTACCATAACCGCACCCCCAGCTGGAAAAACTGCTTTTTTAAAAGATACTGGCGGTATCCGCTGGCGTCAAACACGTTGTACCCCGCCGCCTGAAAATTCAGGCGCAAGCGGCCGACGCGGGTTCGCCAGCCCAGCACCACATCCATATCCCGAAACGGAGCAATGCTGACGGTCTGGAACTGCCCGGCGCGGTCCACAAACCAGGCGGTGCTGGTGCCTTCGTAAAATCCCACCAGGGTCAGGTAAAGCCCGTGCCAGGGGCGGACCCGAAATTCCAGAGTAGCCCGTTGTGCCGGTTTGTAGGGATAAAAGCGCCGGTCGGAAATATTGAGGTGAATCCAGCCTGCCTGCACGTCCACCCGGCCCAAAATTTCCTTCAGGGCAGCGGTGATTTCCAGCCCGCGGGTTACATTACGGCCGTTCTGATAATACACTTCCGTGGCACTGCCCACCTGCCGCAAGAGTTTGTTGGTGGTGATGTTCTTGAAATAGGCAATACTGGCAGACCACCGGGTTGCCCACCACTGCGGCATGGTTTTGGCCACCTCCAGGCCAATCTCGCTGCCGTTGTTGATTTCCGGTTCCATGGTGCCAAATGCGGTTTGCGTGCTCAGGTATTGGGCAAAGGCGTTGTCGATCAAATAGGGCAATTTCACGTTTTTACCGAAATTGAAGTACGGCGTCCACTGCCAGGTACGGCGGGTTACGGTGTACCGAATGCCCACCTGATTGGTCACATACTGGCCGCCACTGGCCTGTACCTCATACCGACCGCCCAGATAGGTCAACCAGCGGCGGGTGGAATCGCCGTTTACCCAGTTCTCAAAGCGGAACACAGCCCCCAGTGCAGCGCGGTTGTCATACAGCAGGAAATCCTGGGTGGGAATCTGCTGTTTGGGGGTTTGCAATTCTTCATGAATGGTCAATTCCTCGTGGAAGTATTCCGCCAGTAACTGCACGCTGTTGGTACCCCCGAAGGCAATAGCTTTCAGCAGGCGGGCGTTCAGTTGCTGCCCGGTTAAATCGGACAGCACCCGATTATTGCGGGTGGTTACCCGTTCCAGATTGTCCCGGTTCCAGTTGGCGGAAACGAAGAATTCCCAGTCGCGGCTTCCCAGAATGTTCCCCTTAAACGATGCGGCGGCCAGCAGGGTATTGCGGGTGCTGCGCCACCCCGGTTTGCGGTAGAACAGGTTGTAATTCCACAGCTTGGCGCGCCATTCACTGTGTTGCCCAAAGGTGTACAGGTTCAATTGGTGATTGCTTTTGCGGGTAAAGATGTGGCGATTGGTGTCCAGCGCCGCAAAGCGATCCTCCGGGTAATATTCGATGGTGGGACGGTATTCCTGGTACATGCCGCTGTAATCCACAAACCATTTCTTCCCCAGGGGGATTTGAATGCGGCCGAATCCGTACCGATTGTTAAAACTGCCGGTTTTTACGTTAAGCGATGCCTGAAAATTCCCCGGTCGCTGGGTAGTAATGTTTACCACACCGCCAAAGGCGCCGCTGCCGGTGAGGGTTAAATTGACGCCTTTGAGCACCTCCAGGCGTTCAATGGTTTCCACGGGAATGATGGACAGGTCTGCGGCAAAATCCAGCCCCAGTTGGTTAATGAGAATGCCATCCACGTACACGTTCACTTCGTCGGCATTGCTGCCGCGGATTTCAATCCGGCGGCCGTCCAGGTCGTTGCCGGTGAGTTGCACCGCCTGAAACAGTTTGAACACATCGGCAATTTCGGAAGTGCCGTAATTTTCAATTTGCCGGAAATGAATACTCTGGCGCGCCACGCCAATATCCCGCCGCACCATGTCGGTGGGTGTGGCTTCCACCTCCACCGTTTCGCCGGTAAAGGTACGGGGGGACAGGTAAAGAATTTGCCCGTTGCGGAAGGTGGCTAAGGGAATCCGCAGCGTTCGGTAGCCCACGTATTGCACCACCAGCGTATCGTTCGGCAGTGCGGCTGGCGATGTAAATCGGAAATAACCGGTGGAATCCGTGGTGGTGCCACTGCCACTCCGGCTCAGGTACACGTTGGCGCCCGGAAGCGGCTGGTGGGTGGATGCGTCCTGCACCCATCCGTGGTAAGCGGGCGTCTGCGCCGGAATTGCTTTCGCCGGAAGCAGACAGAGGC
>WGBF01000041.1 GCA_015494485.1 bacterium
AGATGTGTATAAGAGACAGACCTTGAAGTCGGCGATAGTATTCATGTGAGCGATTTGAAATTTGAGAACCTCCGGATTCTGGATGACCCCAGTGAAACCATTGCAGTAGTAGAAGGCCGCAAAGTGGGTGAAGAAGGCGAAGTGGAAGAAGCGGAAGCACCCGCAGCGGAAATGACCGAGCCGGAAGTGATAAAGAAGGGCAAGGAAACCGAAGAAGAAAGCGAATAAACGGTTGGTTGAGAGGCGACTTTGAAAATTCTGGTGGGCTTGGGAAATCCGGGTAAGGAATACCAGTGGACGCGCCATAATGTGGGTTTTTTGGTAATGGATTTTCTGGCCAGACGCCATGGATTAACATTCAAAAAAGGCCGCGGTCAATATGTGGAAACCAGTTTTCACCTGAACGGTGAACGGATTGTTGCAGCGAAGCCTCTGACGTACATGAATTTAAGCGGATTGGCCGTTAAAGAAATTATTCGGTTTTACAAGTTGGAAACGCTGGACGACTTATTGGTGGTTCTGGACGATTTTCATCTTCCGTATGGAACGTTGCGTTTCCGTAAAGCAGGTTCCGATGGTGGACAAAAAGGGTTGAGGTCAATAATCGAACAGTTAAATACTCAGGAGTTTCCCCGCCTGCGTATCGGAATCGGTAACCACGTTACCGATCCGAAAACGTATGTGCTACAACGTTTTTCCTCCCACGAACTTGAAAAACTTCCCACAATTTTAAAATACGCCGTTGAAGGCATTGAGACCTTTGTGTTGGAGGGTATTGATATTGCGATGAGCAAGTTTAATAAAAATGTGCTGGAAAATTAATTAGGAGGGCAAAAATTGCATTTGCAAGTTATTTGGTTTGGTATTGTAGCTGCATTACTGGCATTGGGCTATGCGTTCTGGAAAACCCAATGGATTTATAAACAGGACCCCGGAACAGAGGAGATGGTAAGTATTAGCTCCTACATCCGGGAAGGGGCAATGGCTTTCTTAAAGCGTGAATATACGGTGCTCTCCATTTTTGTGGTTGTTGTCGCGATTCTGCTGGCGCTTAGTAATCAAGGCCCGGTTCGATTGGTGGCATTGTCGTTTGTAATCGGAGCAATTAGTTCGGCACTGGCCGGGTTTATTGGAATGCGGGTTGCTACCGGGGCCAACGTGCGGACCACCAGTGCTGCACGGAGCAGTTTAATTAAAGCACTCCAGGTGGCGTTTTCCGGTGGATCTGTAATGGGAATGAGCGTAGTTGGTCTGGGTGTGCTGGGATTAAGCATTCTGCTATATGTTTACACCAAAATGTTCCTGGGGGATACCCCGGATATGAATGTGTTGAATGAAGTCGTTCTCCCCATTATTAGCGGATTTAGCCTGGGTGCCAGTTCCATTGCATTGTTTGCCCGTGTGGGAGGCGGTATTTACACCAAGGCTGCCGATGTGGGAGCTGACCTGGTCGGTAAAGTAGAAGCGGGTATCCCCGAAGACGATCCCCGCAACCCGGCGGTGATTGCAGACAATGTGGGGGACAATGTGGGAGACGTGGCCGGTATGGGCGCAGACCTGTTTGAATCCTACGTTGGCTCCATTGTGGGAACAATGGTCATTGGCGGTTTAATCAGCTTAAACGCCGTCATGTTACCATTAATTTTAGCCGGTGTGGGTATTATTATTTCCATTATTGGAACCTTTTTTGTGCGCACCAGCGAGGGTGGTAATCCTCAAAAGGCCCTCAATCAAGGGACTTTTGGTGCCGGTATTCTTATGGCAATTGCCGCTTATTTTCTCATTGGTTATTTCATCCCCGAAGGATTTACGTTGAGTGGGGTGCAGTATTCGTCGCTGGGAGTTTTCCTGGCTCTTATTGCCGGTCTGGCAGCCGGAATTTTTATCGGGTTGATTACGGAATATTTTACCTCAGAATCCTACAAACCGGCTCAGGAAATTGCACGGGATTCTCAAACGGGGGCGGCGACCAATATTATTGCCGGTATTTCCGTGGGAATGATGAGTACCGGTTTGCCGGTGCTGCTTATCGCCATTGCTATTATGGTGTCGTATTTTGAAGCTGGTTTGTACGGTGTGGCAATTTCGGCATTGGGTATGCTGGCAACTACTGGTATCCAATTGGCTGTGGACGCCTACGGGCCCATTGCAGATAATGCCGGGGGTATTGCGGAAATGGCTCACCTGGGTAAGGAAGTGCGTGCGCGCACTGATAAACTGGATGCCGTGGGCAACACCACAGCAGCCATTGGAAAAGGCTTTGCCATTGGTTCGGCGGCATTGACGGCTCTGGCACTGTTTGCCGCTTTCCGTAAACAAGCCGGTGTGGCTTCCATTGACATTACCAACCCCAAAGTGATGGCAGGATTGTTCATCGGTGGTACGTTGCCGTTTGTGTTTAGTGCCATGGCCATTAAGGCGGTAGGTCGGGCGGCGTTTAATATGATTGAAGAAGTGCGCCGTCAGTTTCGTGAAATTCCCGGCTTGCTGGAAGGCAAAGCCAAAGCGGATTACGCCAGTTGCGTGGACATCAGCACCAAAGCGGCCATTAAGGAAATGATTATTCCGGGTGTTACTGCTGTGCTGGTTCCGGTAATTTTTGGATTTTATGATAAGAACATGCTGGGCGGTTTGTTGGCCGGCTTAACCGTTTCCGGTGTGTTGCTGGCAATTTTTATGGCCAATAGTGGTGGTGCATGGGATAATGCCAAAAAGTACATCGAAAGCGGTGCCTACGGCGGTAAAGGGTCCGATGCCCACAAAGCTGCAGTGGTGGGCGATACCGTTGGCGACCCGTTTAAAGATACGGCCGGTCCGTCGCTGAACATTTTAATTAAGCTGATGAGCGTGGTATCCCTGGTGATTGCACCGTTGATTAAATAAAGAAAATAATGTTGGAAACAACGGCGCCGGTGTATTAAATTGGGCGCCGTTGTTCAATAAATAAACATAACCATGAACCCCTGTTCTGCCGAGTTGGCAGGACCAAAAGACCAGAGGAGGTGTTATGGAGAAGCTATATTGCACAATTTATATTGTGGATATCTCCCAGAACCCCGAAGAGGAAGAAGCGGTTACCAGCCGTATTCAGCAACTCATTGAAGACCACGGCGGAATTATTCAGCGGATTAACCGCTGGGGTAAAAAACGCCTGGCTTACCCCATTCAAAAAAAGACCCACGGATATTATGTGGAAATTGAATTCACCGCCAAGTCCGTGCTGAACATCCCCGCTATTTTGGAGCAGGAATATCGGGTGAATGACCGCGTGCTACGGTACCTGACGTACGTGGTGGATAAGAAAGAATTGATTCAGCGGGCCAAAAAAGCGGGTAAGAAAGCTGAAAAGGAAGCGCCTGCAGCCGAAAAGAAAGAAACACCGGCAGCTCCGGAAGCGCCTGCGGCGGAAGCACCCGCAGCAGAGCCAGAAGCACCGCAGGTAACAGAACCGGCTGAGGGCGAAAATCCGCCGGTGGCAGAGACCGAAGCGCCCGTTACGGAAGAGGCGCAGGAAGCTGCTCAGGAAAACGAAGAAAAGAAAGAAGAAAAGTAAGGGGATAAAATTATGTTACGCTGGAAAAAGAAACGAATTTGCCGTTTTTGCGAAGCAGGCGATGTGTACATTGATTTTCGTGATGAAAAACGCCTGGTACGGTTTCTCACTGAACAGGGTAAAATTGTACCGCGCCGTACCAGTGGCAATTGCGCGCAACATCAGCGCCAGTTGGCCAAAGCCATTAAACGGGCCCGGCATCTGGCCTTAATTCCGTTTGTGTCCGATATACCGCGCTAAACCTAAAGCATGCGAGGGAAATAACCATGAAAATAATATTACGTCAGGATTTCGAAAAACTGGGTAAATTTGGGGATATTGTGGAGGTAAAACCGGGATATGCCCGCAATTACCTGATTCCCAAAAACATTGCTTACCCGGCCAAGCCTAATTTTATCAAGATTGTGGAAGAAGAAAAAAAGCACAAGCAATTCAAGCTCCTTAAAGCCAAAAAACAAGCTGAAGAACTGGCCAAGAAACTGGAAAGTGTTTCGGTAACCATTTCTGTTTCCGTGGGTGAAGAAGACAAAATGTTTGGTTCGGTTACCAGCCAGGACATTGCCAAGGCACTGGAAGAGCAGGGTATTGAAATTGACCGCCGGAAAATTGTGCTGGAAGAACCGATTAAGGAACTGGGCATTTATTCCGTGCCCATTAAGCTGCATCCGGAAGTGGAAGCGAAGATTAAAGTGTGGGTGGTTAAAGAATAAATCCTGCGAAACCATTGGTGAAATTTACATGCCCGGCTGTTACAGTCGGGCATTTTTTTTTGTTTCAAAATGGTGGGGTTGTTCTGAAAAGAAAAAACATCCACAGGAAATGGCGCGGAAGGTTACGTTTTCGTTTCTACGCTTTCAATATAGAGGAAAACCATTAAGGGAGAGAAAAGCGGCTGGTTGGGTAAAAATGAAAACACGCAATGCCGGTTTCCCTCTCCGCCTTTTTGGAAATCAATGCGACATTCGTAGGAGAAACAATTGTTTGGCCGAACGGCCTTTTACATTGTGGCTGTGCTGCTAAAAATCTCCGCAATTTTCTTTCCGAAAAAAATGTTTTACTTTTCATGCGTTAGAAAAACATCGAGTTGGAGCCATTGAATCCCAGATTTGCCAAAGTGGTATTACCCCTGCCGGTGGATGACCTGTACACCTACCGAATCCCAGAAGAGCTGGTGGGCGTTCTTCAGGTAGGCCACCAGGTTATTGTGCCTTTTGGGCACCAGATTCTGGGCGGTGTGGTGATGGAAATTCGGGAAGAAGCGGATATCGATGAAACGAACATTAAATTCATTCACGATATTGTGTCGGAGCATTTATTTGCCGATGTGGTGCTGTTAAAAAC
>WGBF01000042.1 GCA_015494485.1 bacterium
GTTGTAACTTTTGCAACAGTGCTCAGTGCCCGGGAGGATGCGGTCAAAGCCCAGGCACCGGCGTCCGCTACGGAACTCTTTCAAAAAGCGGAAAAAAAGTTTGTTGAAGCTGCTCGCAAATTGGAAGATGGGAATGTAAAGAAGGCCAAAAAAATTGGTGCAGAAGCCGAAACGTTGTATCGGGAGGCCGAGCTTGCGGCAATTAAGAACAATTTGCTGGCCGAAACCTGGCGGATACTGGAAGAAGCAAAAAAAATGGACGTGGAAGATGTGGCGCCCATTACCTACAAAAAAGCCCGGGAATTGGCCCTGGAAGCCGAAAAACGATTGACGGAAAATCGGTATGATACGGATTATCCCCGGAATTTGGCCCGGCAGGCACTATACGAAGCCAAACATGCTATTTACTTGATGCGGGCGATTCGGGAGATTAAACAAAAAGACATTACATATGAAATGTTGTTACTGAGTGCGGAAGAGCCGTTAACCCGAATTGCCGGGGCGCTGGATCTGGTTGCGGAGTTCGACAACGGAAGAGATGTTGTGGTAGAAACCATTCTATCCCAGATTCAGGAGATGCAGGATTCCCTCCAGATGCTGGAGCAGCAAAATGAGCAAAAAGACCAGGAAATTGCCAGCTTAACAGCGCGAATTCAGGAGCTGGAATCCCAGCTGGGCGACATTGCCCGGCAAAAGTCTGCTCTATCGGAAGCCATTGCCGCCCAGGCACGGCTGAAGCAAAAATTTTCCACCATTGAACACATGTTTACCCGGGATGAAGCCCTTGTGCTTCGCAAAGGGAATGACATCATCATCCGCCTGGTAGGGTTAAATTTTGATGTGGGCAAAGCCACCATTAAGCCGCAATATTTTGCCCTGCTAACGAAGGTGCAGCAAGCCATTAATGTTTTCCCGGATTCCCGCATTGTGGTTGAGGGGCATACCGATTCCTTTGGCAGTGATGCCATGAATTTGAAACTTTCCCAGATGCGGGCCGAAGCGGTAAAGGCGTACCTGTTGGCCAATATGAATCTGGATTCTTCCCGGGTAGAAGCGGTTGGCTATGGCGAACAACGGCCCATTGCCAACAACGAAACCCCCGAAGGCCGGGCTAAAAACCGCCGCATTGACATCGTCATCAAACCCAATTTGCCATCCATGGAAGCTTCTTCATTAAATATTGAACAATTGGACGAACCGCGAAAATAGCACCTGCCAACCATCCCGGCGCCCGTTCTGGCATTACCGGAACGGGCGTTGGATTTTCCCACCGGTTGTTAAAACAAAACTGGTTCAAACCATTTCCCATCATGGATCACGTTAGTTGTGGCGTAAATTCATTGATGGAACAGGTTTTTTAGCGAAATTGCATGAATTTTGCCCGCAGTGAATATTTCTCCCTTTTGTTAATTGTTCTATTGGAAGATTCCCTCCATTTCCCTACTATTCATTGTCATCATTAAACGAAGGAGGCCCCAATGACTATAGTTCAACGTGCTTATGCGAAATTCTTTCGGATAAGCATTTTATTTTTACTGTTTGGAACCGCTCTGGTATTTGCACACGACTGGACACCCCGCATTCAAATGCAGGTGAATAACGTGAGGGATGTGCGGGTGTCCCCGGATGGGAAATGGGTGGTGTATACCGTAAATGAAGCCGTAATGACAGATACGCGAAGTGAATACGTGTCCCAGATATGGATGGCATCCACGGATGGGCGGATTCGGTACCAGTTTACATTCGGGGAAAAGTCATCCACCAATCCCCGCTGGTCGCCGGATGGAAAGTGGCTGGCATTTACTTCGGCCCGCAGCGGAAAGAACAATCTGTATCGTATCCGGGTCTCCGGTGGCGAAGCGGAACAGCTAACTGATGTGAAAACCGGAGTAGGGGATTTTCGCTGGGCACCGGATGGCAAATCCATTGCATTTGTGATGAGCGAACCGCCAACGGAGGAAGAAGAGAAGAAGAAAAAAGGCAAAGACGATGCGCGGGTACTGGATGAGGATTTTAAGCAGCGTCATTTATGGATTGTGACGCTGGAAAAAGATTCCACCGGGAAGTACCCCGTTAAACAGTTGACCAAAGGCGATTTTAGCATTGGTGGTCGCTTTTCCGGTGGTTTTGATTGGTCGCCGGATGGTAAAACAATTGTGTTTGCCCACACCCCGACGCCAAAAGTCAATGATTGGCCGCTGGCGGACTTATCCCTTGTGGATGTTGCCACAGGTGAAATTACCCCGTTGGTGCAATCCCAGGCCAGCGAATCCACACCGCTGTTTTCGCCGGATGGAAAGCGGATTGCCTATCTGGCTTCGGATATTCCACCCCGGTGGGCATTTGCAGCTTCTGTGTATATTATTCCCGTCACCGGGGGCAAAGCAACGAAACTGGCAGATACATTTGACCGTCGTCCCCAATTATTGGGGTGGGATCGTTCCGGTAAATACATCTGGGTGAGTGAAACCTACCGAACACGGAATGCCGTTTATAAACTGCCGGTTAATGGCAAAGCCCCGGTACGATTTGACAACGACCGCTGGGCCATCAATTCCGTGAACCTGAATGCAACCGGGAAGTATCTGGGATTCACGCTGCAGAATACCCGAACGCCGGAAGAAGCGTTTGTTAGCCGAACTAAAAAATTTAAACCGGTTCGGGTAAGTGAAGCGAATGCGCAGGTGGCAAAACGTCCGGTAGCCCGCACGGAAATCATTCGCTGGACCTCAACCGATGGTCTGGAAATAGAAGGATTGTTGACGTATCCCAAGAAATACCAAGAAGGCCGAAAATACCCCTTACTTCTGGTTGTGCATGGCGGACCGGCAGGAGTATTCCGGGAAACCTTTATTGGTGTGCGCTACCCGTATCCCGTGGCTTCATTCGCCGAAGACGGCTTCTTTGTGCTGCGGTGCAACATCCGGGGATCCTCCGGTTACGGGCAGAAATTCCGCTACGCCAATTACAAGGATTGGGGCGGAATGGACTTTCAGGACCTAATGCGGGGCGTGGATTATGTGATTGAACAAGGTCTGGCACATCCCGATAGCCTTGGGGTAATGGGGTGGAGCTACGGTGGGTATATGACTTCCACCATTGTGACCAAAACCAATCGCTTTAAAGCCGCGTCCGTGGGGGCTGGCGTAACTAATCTGGTTAGTTTTACCGGGACGGCGGACATTCCCAGTTTCCTACCGGATTATTTTGGAGCGGAATTCTGGGATGATTTACAGATTTACATTGACCATTCCGCCATTTACCATGTGAAGCAGGTAAAAACCCCAACCCTGATTCAGCATGGGGAGAAGGATGCCCGTGTTCCTCTGGGTCAGGGACTTGAGTTTTACAACGCCTTAAAGCGCCTGGGGGTGCCGGTGAAAATGGTTGTGTATCCGCGTACGCCCCATGGTCCGCGGGAGCCAAAATTGTTACAGGATGCCATGGTGCGCAATATCAAATGGTTTCGAAA
>WGBF01000043.1 GCA_015494485.1 bacterium
ACCGTACTCGGTCACAATGTAGTGCACGTCGTTGCGGGTGGTGGTTACACCGGCGCCGGGTTTCAGCATGGGGACAATGCGGGAAACCGTACCGCCTTTGGCCGTTGCCGGCAGGGCGATGATGGGTTTACCACCTTTGGCACGCGCCGCACCCCGAACAAAATCCAGCTGACCGCCAACACCGCTAAAAAATTTGGGTCCAATAGAGTCCGCACACACCTGGCCGGTTAAATCCACTTCCAGCGCACTGTTAATGCTAATCATGTTTTCGTGCTGGGCAATGATAAAGGGGTCGTTCACATAATCCGTGGGGTGCATTTCGATAATGGGGTTGTCCTCAATAAACTGGTACAGGCGCTGGGAACCAAATAAAAATCCTGCCACTACTTTCCCGGGATGCAACGTTTTGCGGGCACCGGTAATCACCCCTTCTTCCACCAGTTGAACCACGCCGTCGGAGAACAATTCGGTGTGTACACCCAAATCGCGGTGATTGTGCAGATTGTCCAGCACGGAGTCCGGAATGCTGCCAATCCCCATTTGCAGGGTGGCGCCGTCGGGAATCATTTCGGTAATAATTTCCCCAATCCGTTTATGCACCTCGGTGGCTTTCCCCTGGGGGGCTTCCGGTAGCGGGTAATCCACTTCTACGATCATGTCCAGATCCCGGACGTGGATGAAACTATCCCCGTGGCTGCGGGGCATCTGGCGGTTCACTTCCGCAATAACCAGTTTGGCGTTTTCTGCTGCTGGTTTGGTGGTGCCGACTTCTGTACCAAAGGAGCAAAACCCGTGTTCATCCGGCGGAGACAATTGCACAAATGCAATATCAATGGGGAGAATACCCAGTCGGAATAATTTGGGAATTTCCGACAGAAAAATAGGGGTAAAATCGGCATGACCTTCCTGCACCGCTTTGCGCACGTTGGGGCCAATGAACAGGGCATTGTGCCGGAAACTCTGGTGGTATTTTTCTTCTACATAAGGCGCTTCTCCAAAATGGAGAATATGAATGATTTCCACATTTCTGAGTTCGTCTGCCCGGTTTATTAAGGCATTGATGAGCTGTTGAGGAACCCCGGATCCGCCGCCGATATACACCCGTTGATTGGATTGCACCGCTTTTACGGCTTCTTCTGCGGTTGTTACTTTTTGCCTGTATGTGTCCATCCAGCTCATAATTCCACCTCCGGCTTTTTACCCAGCGCCCTGGCAACATTGGGATGTGCCAGCTTGCCTTTAAACACATTCACGCCCCGTGCCAGGCTGCGGTCTTCTTTAATGGCTTTTTCCACATCTTTTTCGCTGATGAGCAGCAGGTAGGGCAGTAAGGAATTGGCAATGGCATAACTGGCTGTCCGGGCCACCATTGCCGGTACATTGGGAACGCAGTAATGAATAACATTCTCCTCCATGAAATAGGGGGATTTTAGAGTGGTGGGGCGGCTGGTTTCCGCCGATCCGCCACTGTCAATGGAAAAATCAATGAATACAGAACGTTTCCGCATGGTTTTCAGGTGTTCCCGGGTAATGAGCACCGGTGCGCGACCACCGGGTACCGCTACGGCGCCAATCACTACATCCGCAAACGAAAGGGCTTTGGCTATGTTAAAGGGATTGGCCAGCATGGTTGCAATTTTTCCCTGAAAGAGGGTATCGATGCGTTGCAGCGCCTGAATGTTTTTGTCCAGAATGGTGACCTCGGCGCCAAGATTGTAAAAGGCTCGGGCAGCGTTGGTGCCCAGTATACCGGCTCCCAAAATTACCACCGCCGCCGGAGGAATGCCGGGAATACCGCTCAGCAAAATACCGCGGCCGCCGTGGATGTTTTGCAACAACTGCCCGGCAATGACCGGTGCCATTCGCCCGGCTACCTCGCTGGTGGGCAACAGAACCGGAAGCGTGCCATCCTCTTTTTCGATGGTTTCCATACCAATGGCGGTAATTTTTTTCTCCTGAAGGGCTTCCAGCAAATCCGGGGAAGCCACAGCCAGGTTTAAAAAGCTGATAATGGTTTGCCCTTTTCGAAAATCGCTGTATTCGTCGCTGGTGGGACGTGCCACTTTGACCACAACATCTGCCCGCCCGAATGCTTCGTGGTGGGAATACACAATCTGGGCGCCGACTTTGCGGTACACTTCATCGTGAAACCCTGCCGCTGCCCCGGCGTCATGTTCCACAAATACCTGATGCCCGGCCCGGATTAGCGCATCGACGGCAGCGGGGGTCATTCCTACCCGGAATTCATAAGGTCGCACCTCTTTTGGAATGCCAAAATTCATGGCGTGCACCTCTCGTTTTGTGTGGTTGTAATCTAACCAACCGGAAAAAAAGAGTAAACCGAAAAGAAAAAAGGAAATATCGCTGTAATTGCACGGTTTTTTCATTTTTGAGAATCGGGAAGGGGTGATTTTCTCAAAAATGAGAATTGCTGGTTCCGGTTGTGGGAAGTGAATTTTTTGTAAATTATTTAGTTACAACGGGATAAGTCCTGTTTTTTAGCAAAGCGAAGAATGTGGCACACCCTTTGTATTTCTACAGTGTGGAATGGAGATATGGAACAATGAAATATATACATAACACACATTCTGAAATTGAAAAATACGAACCGGTTTTTACCATTGGCACCGTTGCCCGCAAGTTAAACGTTGCCGTGCAAACGGTGCGGATGTATGAACAGGAAGGTCTGGTGTTACCATACAAAACAGCGACCGGGCGGCGCATGTATTCTTTGCACGATCTGGAACGCTTACACTGTATTCGCCAAATGATTGTTGAACACGGATTGAACATCCAGGGCATTAAAAAGCTGATGGCGCTGATTCCCTGCTGGGAATATATGGGCGGCGTGGACAGTGACTGTGAGGGATGCCCGGTGTACAACGGCATGAGTGCCCCTTGCTGGAGTGTGAAGGAGGTTGGTCAAAAGTGTCAGCAACAGGATTGCCGGGAGTGTCCGGTGTACCGGCTCCCGGTTTCCTGCAATACATTGAAATCCATTATTTACCAACGAGACGTGTGAACTCGGAGACTATTAACAAAAATCAGTGAGGCACTGCAATGAAGAAGTTAGTGATTTTAGGCGCTGGAACAGCGGGAACGATTATGGCCAACAAACTGGCCCCGGTGCTGGACAAAAGCGAATGGGAAATTACCATCGTGGACCAGCACGAAACGCATTATTACCAACCGGGTTTCTTATTCATCCCCTTTGGCATCTACACCAGGGAAGACGTGATTCGCCCCAAACGGGACTACATTCCACGCCATGTGAATGTGGAAATTTCTCCCATTGAAATGATTGAAGCGCAGAACAACCGGGTGAAGCTCTCCAACGGAAAGGTGTTGAATTACGACATTCTCATCATTGCCACCGGCAGCGATATTCACCCCGAAGAAACGGAAGGGCTGCTGGATGGCGGCTGGCGGCAGAACATTTTTGATTTTTACTCCATTGATGGAGCCACCAGCCTGGCCAATTTCCTGAAGTACTGGGAAGGCGGCAAATTGGTAATGAATGTGGTGGAAATGCCCATCAAGTGCCCGGTTGCGCCACTGGAATTTGTGTTCCTGGCCGATTGGTGGTTTACTGAACAGGGCATTCGGGACAAAGTGGAAATTGAGTATGTGACCCCCTTACCCGGAGCCTTTACCAAACCCATTGCATCCAAGTATCTGGGTGGATTTCTGGAAAAGAAAAACATTAAACTCACTCCGGAATTTAATACCGGTAAGGTGGACAGCGGACGGAACAAACTCATTTCCTACGATGGCCGCGAAGTGGATTACGACCTGCTGGTGATTGTACCCACCATTATGGGGTCGGATGCCATTGCCCGTTCCGGGTTGGGGGACGACCTGAATTTTGTTCCGGTGGATCCCTACACCCTGCAATCCAAACAATATGAAAACATTTTTGTGATTGGCGATGCCACCGATGCGCCCACATCCAAAGCCGGTTCGGTAGCACACTTCGAATCGGAAATCCTGTTTGAAAATATTTTGCGCTACATTGACGGCCGGCCCTTGCTGCCGGAATTTGACGGCCATGCCAACTGCTTCATTGAATCTGGCTTTGGCAAAGGGTTGCTGATTGACTTCAACTACACCGTTGAACCGTTACCGGGGAAATTCCCCTTGCCGGGAATTGGCCCGTACTCCCTGTTGGAAGAAACCCGCATGAACCACTGGGGCAAAATGATGTTCCGGTGGATGTACTGGAATTTGTTATTAAAAGGTGCAGAATTACCCATTGAAGCCCAAATGAACCTTGCAGGAAAGAGGCGATAACCATGGAAACGAAAAAAATTGAACAACAGCTTGAGCAAATCCAGCAACAGCTGGCGGTGATTACCGAAGAAATTGAAATTCAGCGGCGTCGTCGCCGGGAAATGGACGAACTGAAGGCCGATTTGAATCTGATTGCGAAAGACATGTTTCAGGCGACGGTGGAAGAACTGGAAGATGTGGCCCAGCATGTGGAAACCGGGGACATCGTCCATTTTGCCAAACATCTTTTGCGGAACCTGAAGAATCTGAGCAAAATGATGGAATCGCTGGAAAGCCTGAATGATTTTGCCCGCGATGTGGGACCGCTGACCAAGGAAATGTTTCTGAGCTGGCTGGAAAAACTGGATGAACTGGACCGAAAGGGATTCTTCGAGTTCTTCGGCGAAGCCATCAAGATACTGGACACCATCGTGACCAACTTTACGGTGGAAGACGTGCGGTTGCTGCGCGAAAATATTACTACCATTTTGCTGACGGTTAAGAATCTGACCCAGCCGGACATGCTGGCCACGGTAAACAATGCCCTGAGCTTCTACAAGAAGATGGATATTGAACTGGACGAAAACATTAGTTACTGGCAAATATTTAAAGAACTGCGCGACCCCGAAATGAAACGGGGTATGGCGTTCCTGATTCAATTCCTGAAAAATATGGCCAAAGGAACCAACGGACAGGCCTTGCCGGAATTAATAAACACCGAAAACACAACTCAAGTAAAAGGAGGAAACAACAATGCCAACTAAAACCATTGCAGGTAAAACCGTAGAAGTGGATGCTGAAGGCTTTCTGGTGAATCCGGATGATTGGAATGAAGACATTGCCAAAGAACTGGCAAAGGAAGAGGGGATTAATGAGCTTACGGAAATGCACTGGAAGGTCATTCACTTCATGCGCCAGGATTACAAAGAGCGGGGTCAAATCCCCACCATTCGTCGCATTAAAAATGCCGGCGGTGTTCCGGTGCAGGATTTGTACAAACTCTTTCCCGACGGACCCGCCAAAAAAGCGGCAAAAATTGCCGGTTTAAGTAAACCGCAGGGTTGTGTGTAAGCGGAGGAGCATGGGGGAAGGAAAACACGCCTTCCCCCGTGTTTAAATCATTTGAAAAACCAAAACAGGAGGATACCTCCCATGGCAAGCGAAACCTTAACAAAAGAAGCCACTCAGAAAAAGGATGAAAAGGAAACATTAAAAAAGGTATCTATCGTAATTTCCCGCGGTACGCTGGAGGGTGTTTACCCCGGCTTGATTATGGCCAATGGTGCCCGCATGGAAGGCATTGAAGCCAACATTTTCTTTACCTTCTTCGGATTGAACGCCATTCACAAAAAGAAAATGAAGAAAATTAAAGTGGATACGGTGGGAAATCCTGCTCTGGGTATTCCGCCGATTGTGGGGATTATTCCCGGCTTAAACCGCATGGTGACCAAAATGTTCATTAAAGAAATGGACAAGCTGGATATTCCGCCCATCGATGAATTTCTGGAAATGATTGCGGCCACCGGCGCCAAGATGTACGCATGCAAAGCGGCTATGGATATGTTCCACTACAAACGGGAAGATTTAATTGATGAAGTGGCCGATGTATTAACCGTGGGCCAATTTTATGAAGTTGCGGCTGGCGGGGAAATCATTTTTACCTGATAGCGTCCTTCAGTAACCTCCCTGGGCAACGAAGCACAGGGCCTTCCTCACCCCGGACGGTACCGGACCCGTCCGGGGTATTGTTTTCCGGTGTGCACAGGTTATTACCGCAGACAAGGGGTTCAAAGCGGACGAAACAGACAGTCCGTAACCTGCAGATGGAACAACGCGCTAATGGGCTTCCAGCCAGTTTTTCCCCACGCCGATGTCCACCTTCAGGGGAACGCTGAGTTCCATGGCACTTTCCATCAGACGGCGAATTTCCGGTTTTACCTGTTCCAGCTCATCCGCCGGGACTTCAAATACCAGCTCGTCGTGAACCTGCAGCATCATGCGGGTTTGTAATTTGTTTTCTTTCAGGTAACGGTGAATGTTAATCATGGCAATTTTAATTAAATCCGCAGCGCTGCCCTGAATGGTGGTGTTAATGGCAATACGTTCCGCATTCTGGCGGACATTGCCGTTTTTGCTGTCAATTTCCGGGATGTAGCGGCGGCGGTTCAGAATGGTGGTAACGTATTTATTGCGATGGGCAAATGCCAGCACATGGGTGATGTAATCATTCACGCGGGGAAAACGGGCGAAGTAATTGAAAATAATCTGTTTAGCCTCTTCCGGGTCAATGCCCAGGCGGGAAGCCAGGCCGTAAGGCGAAATTCCGTAAATAATGACAAAATTCACCTCTTTGGCTTTGCGGCGATGCTCCGGTGTGACCTTCGAAATGGGAATGTCGAAAATAGCCGCTGCGGTACTGGCGTGGATGTCCTCGCCCCGTTCAAACGCTTCTTTTAATCCGGGATCGCCGGAGAGGTGAGCCATGATGCGCAGTTCAATCTGGGAATAGTCCGCCGACAAAATAAAATCTTCCGGCCGCTCCGGAATAAACGCTCGCCGGATTTCCTGCCCCAGCGGGTCGCGAATGGGAATATTCTGCAAATTGGGGTCACTGCTGGAGAGCCGCCCGGTGGCGGTAACCGTTTGGTTGAATGAAGTGTGCAATCGCCCGGTGCGGGGGCTCACCAGCTTGGGCAATGCATCCACATAAGTGGATTTAAGTTTTTTAAGCTTGCGATATTCCAGAATTTTACTGACCAGAGGATGCGACTGGTATTTTTCCAGCACGCTTTCGGAAGTGGAATACTGGCCGGTGGGGGTGCGTCCGGCGCGCTTCACGCCAAACTGGGTGTGAATTTGCAGCTTTTCAAATAAAATAACTCCCAGTTGTTGCGGGGAATTAATGTTAAACTCCTCTCCCGCAATCTGGTAAATTTCCCCTTCCAGGCGCTTAAGTTCATCGGCTAACCGGGCGGACATTTCCTTCAGGAACGGAACATCCAGTTTTACCCCGTTTTTCTCCATTTGCATCAGCACCTCCACCAGAGGCATTTCCACCTGACGAAACAGAGAATAGGTATCTGTCTCCTTCAATTTGGCTTCCAGAATCTCCTTCAAGCGATAGGTAATGTCGGCGTCTTCGCAGGCATAGGGAAATACCACCTCCACCGGAATGTCCTTCATATTCAACTGGTTTTTGCCTTTTTTCCCGATCAGTTTTTCGATGGGAATCATGCGGTAATTCAGGTATTGCATGCTCAGCGTATCCAGATTGTGCTGCCGGCTTCCGGGATGGAGCAGGTAGTGGGCAATCATGGTATCAAATGCAATGCCCTGCAGGTCAACATCGTGTTGCCAGAGCATTAAGCCGTCGAATTTAATATTCTGGCCGCCTTTGTGAATGGAGGGATCTTCAAAAATTGGCTTCAGGGTGGAGAAAATGGTGTCGGCGGTAATGCCGGAACCTTCCAGATGCAGTGGCACATAGTAGGCCTGGAACGGTTTCAGGGAAAAGGAAAGCCCGATAATATCGGAGCGGAACACGTCCAGCCCGGTGGTTTCGGTATCAAACACAAAAAACGGGCTGCTGCGGAGCTGTTGAGCCAGTTCCTCCAGCTTTTGCGGGGAATCAATCAGCTGGTAATCCTGCTCGCTGTTTTGGTAGGTCTGAATGCCGCCGCTTTCTTCCCCGGTAAATTCCGGAAGGCGATCCATCAGACTGCGGAATTCCAGCTCTTCAAAAATTTGGCGCAGTTTTTCCCCGTCCGCTTTTTGGGCTTTCAGGGTTTCAATGTCCACCTGAACGGGGACGTTGGTGTCAATAGTTACCAGTTCCCGGGAAAGGAATGCTAATTCTTTGTTTTCCTCCAGACGTTTCCGCAGTGCCGGTTTGGTAACCTTGTCCAGATTGGCGTACAGGTTTTCCAGGGAACCAAATTGGCGGAGCAGTTCCAG
>WGBF01000044.1 GCA_015494485.1 bacterium
AGTTTTGCACGCAAATGGTGTGGGTGACCGGGTCTTCCCAGGGTTTGGGATAGCCTTTGTGAAGGTGACCGCCCAGCAGCAAATCAATTCCCCGAACGAAATGCGCCACTTCCATGGCATTCACGTAGGGCTTTTGCAGCACTGTTTCCAGCGTTTCGGTTTTCAACTGCTGGTAGCCTTCTTTGGGGTCGTAGGGGAGCCCCAGATGCACCAGCGCCACAATCAGGTCAGCGCCGTGGGCTTTCAGGCTGTCCACAGCCCGCTGCAGGGAGGGAATCTCCGGCCGGAAGTCCAGCCCCTCAATGTTTTTGGGAAAACTCATGTGCTTGGTGCCAATGGTGGTGGCGCCGGTAATGCCAATATTCAGCCCGTCCCGGCGGATGATAATCCACGGCTTTACCCATTCCCAGATTTTTCCCGTTTCTTTATTGTAAATGTTGGAAGATACCCAGGGGAAATTCGACATGCGGATGAGTTCAATCAAATTTTCTTTGCCCAGGTCAAAATCGTGGTTTCCGGGTACGCAGGCATCGTAGCCGATTTTATTCATGAACTCCACCACGGCTTTCCCTTTGGACAGTGTGCCCACCAGCGTGCCCTGGAAAATATCGCCCGCATCCAGCACCAGTACGGAGAAGCCCTCCTGTTGAGCCTGCTGGCGGACTTTGTGGATGATGTTTGCTGCGGAGGCGCCACCCCCAAGAATCGGTGGAAATTCCGGATTTAAAAATTCCGCTTTGGTTTCGGTAATGCCGCCGTGGACGTCGTTGGTGAAAAATACCGTCAGGCGGTGAAGGTTAAGCGGGGAATCCTGGGCCAATCCGTTCAGGATAAAGAACAAAATTCCCAGAAAAATAACGCGTGCTTTCATGAAAAACCTCTGTTTGGATGTGTGAATATATCGGTTCCCTGCACAACAGGCAAGCGCTATTCGATATTGTGCAGGAAGTATGTAAATTATTGACATGAATAAAAAATTTTTTCGTATATTGGGAGAAAAATGAGGTGGCGCATGAAAGTGGAATTTTTTAGTGCGGAATGCAAATTGTGCACCCGAACGTACGTCATGTTGTCCCACCGTTTCCCCCATGTGGACATCATCGTACATAAGGCATCGGAGTGCCGGGACGGTTCCTGTTGCGCACTCAGTGAACAGTACGGTGTGCGGGCTGTGCCCTCCCTGGTAGTTGACGGGAAGGTGGTGCTGGTGGGCCTTCCGCAGGAGCAGGACTGGGCCCGTCTGGAACATATTCTGGGGCGTGCAGGTGATTCGCCGGTTTCGTAATTGATTTTCCCCGGCGTTTCGGAAAAAAGCGGGTGAATTAAAATTCAGGGAGCAATTCATGACACGATGGTTGTGGTGTTGGTTGTTGATTATCGGAATGGGCAGTTTCTGGGCGGTAAGTGCGCAGTCCGGCAGCTTTCAGGTAACGGTCGGTGGAGGCATGATGGAGTTGTTGCACGCCGGTGTGCAGCGTACCGGGAACCATTGGGGTGCGGGGATTTATGCGGGAATGTTGCCCGTACAGGAGGAAGGGCGCAAGGCCGTTTCGTTTGGTGTGGATGGGGTATATCTTTTTCACGATGGTACCCCCGCCGGAAAAAGCCATCCCTGGTTTGTCCGTACAGGGCTGCTGTTTTTGCAGGATGATACCCGCACGGTTAAGGATCGGTATGTGTTTGCTACCCTGCGCCTGGGCAAACAATGGGCACTGGCCGAGCATCTGATGCTATCGGTGGATGCGGGGGCGCTGGTAAAATTGCGCCGCAGCCGCCAGATAAGCGGTACGGTGGATGAGATAACGCCGGGGTTTAGTATCGGGCTTCCGGTATTTCCCGCCGGCCGCGTGGTGGTGGGGTATGTGTTTTAAGGAGGCTTGGGTATTAGAATTGTTTTTTATATGAATTCCATCCTGTCCCGTTCGGGACGGGAATTTTAATTGGGTTGGGCATTGTTACCCACAAATGAATTTGTGGGCTAATGGCATACCGTCCCTGACGGGACGGGTTAGGTGGTGGATGGGCCAAAAACCATCGCGGAGCGATGGGATACGAATAGCCCATATTTTTAAATATGGGAAAATTGGTGCCCACCACCAAAATG
>WGBF01000045.1 GCA_015494485.1 bacterium
AATGAGGTTGGGCAATGCCATTAAAGCATTGGCAATATCCCCCACATTCCACACAATGTTCAGGTATTTCCCCTGAAGAAGCGCCCCGATGAACAACAATCCGATATACACAAACCGATACGGCTTTTTTACCCTAACGCCAGCAATGTACTCCAGGCACTGTTCGCCATAATAGGCCCAGCCCAGGAGGGTGGTGTAACCAAACAAAAAGGAGGCTACCGCGATGATCATTCCCCCAATGCCATAGGGAATGACGGTATTAAACGCCGCAGAAGTTAGCGCTGTACTGGAGAGCCCGCCCTGGGTCAGGTCATACCCTACTTTCTGGGCCATTTCCCGCACCATGGGACTCAGATTGGACGCCAGGGTACCATCCAGGCCCACACCGGCCGCAGGCGTGAATAACCACATGCCGCTTAATATAATGGTGAGGGTGGTCATGGTGTTCACCACAATGGTGTCAATAAATGTACCGGTCATGGCAATCAGGCCGTTTTTAGCCGGATCACTGGACTTGGAGGCACTCTGGGCAATGGCAGCAGAACCCAGACCGGATTCATTGGAAAGCACCCCCCGGCTCACGCCCAGGCTAATGGCCCGCTGCACAGAGGTTCCAATCAATGCCCCGCCCAAAGCACGGGTGGTAAACGCCGATTCAAAAATAATTTTAAATGCTTCCAGAATATGGGTTATGTTGGCCAGAATAACAATGATGGCCCCCAGAAAATAAAACACAATCATACCCGGCACCAGACGTTCCGCCACTGCCCCAATGCGTTTAATGCCGCCAATCACTACCAATCCTACCAGCACGGTTAACACCGCCCCGCTAATCAACGGCGGCACCCCAAATTGGGATTTAAAGGCCAGGGCCATGGAGTTGGACTGTGCCATGTTCCCGGTACCAAACAAGGCAGCAAACGCCCCGCAAATGGCAAACAGGGCTGCCAGATATTTCGAAAATTTAAAATGTTCCAGTCCGTAGCGAATGTAATACATGGGGCCACCCGCCATGGTGCCATCTTCGGCAATTTTCCGAAACTTCACTCCCAGAAATCCTTCCGCATACTTGGTAGCCATTCCGAAGAATCCGGAAATCCACATCCAGACTGGTGCGCCGGGCCCGCCGGTTGCAATGGCAGTGGCTACCCCGGCAATATTACCGTTCCCCACCGTAGCCGCCAATGCCGTCATTAAGGCCGCAAAGGGGGAAATATCGCCTTCATCCTCAGCGGAATAATCCTTGCCTTTGGCTCCCAGTAACACCAGGCGAAGCGCATTTCCCAGGCGCCGTACCTGCACAAATTTGGTCACCACCGAAAGCACAATACCGGTTAGCACCAGCAGGGCAACCATCCAGTTCCCCCACATAAAATCCCGAACCGTGAATGAGTAGTGCAGCAGAGTATCCAGCCAATTCCCCATGTAGCATTCCTTTTTGTTTTGGTTAAAAGTGCAATTTATGTAAAAGGAGTTAAAAATCAATAGGGTGCCAAAGTTTTCTACCGATAATTTTTAATTCATGCAACTTTAGAGATATTTGTGCATTAATACAGATGTCTCTGGAAATATGAAACGGATGTTGCTAAACGGGAATGTTCTTTATAAATTTTGCACGCTTTATGCAGGAAGCCTCCGTAGCTCAATTGGTAGAGCAGCGGACTCTTAATCCGTTGGTTCGGGGTTCGAGTCCCTGCGGGGGCACTCAGTGGTCAGGTCAATAAATGGGTGTTCCCCCCACCCGCGGACCTGACTGCGGCAGACGGTGGCGCGGGCGCTCTGCACGTGTGCAGGGCAATAGCCAGTCAGGAAGTTTCCCCCAACTATCTGATTGGCGAGTCACCGCTGTTCACATTAGCTCCTGACCTACCGGTGCAATTCCGGGACGTCAGGAGCTTTCTTTTTGGGGGAAATTTTGGCCCAATTCACAAAACGATTTTTGATGGAGCGTGATTTGTGTTAAATTTGGGAACTTTTCAATCAGTAAAGTGGTTATTGGGTTGCAATCGATAAGGTCTTTGACATGGGGGCGAATTGGATTCGACGGGCAGAAGCAGGGCGGTAGAACTGCATGCCGGGCTTTCTCGCTATCCCGTACAATTAGCGAGAGTCTCGGTAAAATGCCGACTATGATTACGCAATGGCTGCCTAATAAAATGCGCAGCCCGTCCTCACAAGTCCTTGCCTACCAGGACTTGTGAAGGGCGTCGCCAATAGGTAGGCCGCCGGGGATGGTTGCCTGAGCCATCGCCGGTTGTACTTTCTTCAGGCTCGCCACCGGGTAGCCTGTTCGGCGGCTCACCGGTGGTTAAATGCAAAGCCGGACTAAGCATGTAGAGGTTCTACTGACCTCCTGCCCGGACGCGGGTTCGATTCCCGCCGCCTCCACAAAGGGAAGTAGCAGGACGGATCGTCAAAATTCATTTTTGGCGATCTTTTTGTTTTTGTGAAGAATAAACGTCACCTATCGATTCGTAAAAAACCCGATAGACGTTATGGATAAAAAATAGTTATGCCGCTAAGGGATATTGAATTCTTTGTTTGCAACTTGAGGAATGATTTTGCTGGGAAGGGATATGAGAATGTCTCACAACGTAGCATTGTTAGACTGAATTCATCATTATCATTTTCTGCCCCTCTATCCTATTACCGGTAAAGGCGATCAATATAATTTTACTATTATATACGAAGCTATCTCCCATTTCGCAAAAATATTAGCTATAAAAATCTTCTAATTTAACAGAAACCAAAGTTGGGTACAAAGC
>WGBF01000046.1 GCA_015494485.1 bacterium
CGATAATCGGGATTTTTCGCTGTAAATACGGCGCCAGAAGATCCAGGTTATAACTGGCATCGGCCTTGGCTTGTTTCAATAAGCCCTTGGAATATTTTGGGCGACCGCAACACCGTTTATTGGGCAATAATAGCACCTCATACCCCAGGGCTTCCAGTACCTGAACACTGGCTTGGGCAATCTGGGGTTCGTGGGTAACGGTAAAGGTATCATCCCATAGAATGACGGTTCCCTGGTGCTGCGTTCTTAACGCAGGCCGCTTCCGGAACCACCGATGAAAAGAAGTTGTTGCAACGGAGGGTATGGAACGCCGCTTATCAATACCCAGGTATTTTTCCATAATATGGCGGGTTATGCGGGTGTTCACCGTACGATTTACCAACGCCGGAAACAGCCGTGCAATCCGGTTAAATTTGTCAATATTCCCAAAAACCGTAGCTGACAGGGGATATCCGTTGGTTTCATAATAATGAAACAAATATTCCGCTTTCAACTTGGTCATATCCACCAGGGAGGGACACTCCACTTTACAGGCTTTACAGGCCAGGCACAAATCCAGGGAATCTTTCAGCGCCGGATTGGACAAGCCATCGGGCCCCAGCGATCCCGTTATGGCGGCCCGTAAGCCGTTAGCTCGTCCCCGGGTGCTGTAGGCTTCGTTGCGGGTCACCCGAAAGCTGGGACACATGACGCCGGTTACCAGATTGCGGCAATACCCCTGCCCGTTGCACATTTCCACCAAACCGGAAAACCCGCCATCCCGACTGAAATCCTGTACCGGGTCCGAAATGGTTAACGGTGTCTGGTATTGGGGATTGAACCGAAGCAGAGTTTCATCCCAGGGAAGGGGCTTATCCACAATTTTGCCGGGATTCATGATGTTCCGGGGATCAAACAGGTACTTCAATTGCCGAAACGCCTGATGCAACGTTTTCCCGTAAACCTGTTCATTGTAATAGCTTCGCGCCAATCCTTCGCCATGTTCGCCGGTGCTGGTTCCACCCAGGGAAATGCCCAACGTAATAGCTTCCTGCGAAATGCGCTTTAATTGTTCCACTCCACGGGGTGTTTTCAAATTAATGACAGGGTTAATATGCAAGCACCCTGCCGATGCATGGGCATAAAACGCTGCTTCCGTGCCGTGCTTGCGGCAAATTTCCATTACCCCTTCCGCATACGCGGCCAGGTTTTCAACCGGGACGGCCACATCATCAATGAATGCCAGCGGTTTGGCATCCCCCCGCTTACTCAGCAATAAGCCCAATCCCGCTTTGCGGACGTCCCATACATTGGCCACCTCCGAAGGCTTCAATTGTTGCACCACCGCGCCCCGAAAACCGGAACGGCGCATTCCCTGCACAAACCGTTCAATTTCCCCCTTTACCGCTTCAGGACTGTTCCCGGCATATTCCACAATAAGCACCGCAGCCGGATTTCCATCCAGAAAAGTTAATCGGGACCGGTATTCCACATTTTTACGGGTCAATTCAATAAAGTAGGCATCCAGCAACTCTACGGCAGCGGGTTTAAATTCCAAAATGCGGGGGACATCACTGAGCGCAGCCCGGATGGAGTCATAATGCAGCAGCGCCAATCCGGTGGCCCGGGGTTTTTCCACCAACTTTACGGTAACCGAAAGAATCGCCGCCAGCGTCCCTTCGCTGCCAACAATAAGAGGGGCCAGATTCAGAGAATTGCCCGCCTGCAGTTGGGGCAATATCCGGTTAAGGTTATACCCGGCAACATTGCGCCAGGTACGGGGATACTGTTGTTCAATTTCTTTTTTGTGAGTTAACACCAGGTCGGGTATTTGCCGGTATAGCTGACCTTCCAGGCTCTGCAACCGTTTTCGTTCTTCCACTTCTTCGCTGGAAAGTTCTGAAAAGGTGGTAATGGTGCCATCGGAGAGCACGACCGTCACTTCCGTTACATTGTCGGCCATCATCCCGTACACAATGGAATGGGAACCCGTGGAATTGTTGGCAGTCATCCCACCCAGGGTTGCCACCGGAGCGGAAGAGGGATCGGGCCCCAGCATTAAACCGTACTTCCCTGCTTCTGCATTCAATTGATTTAACACCAGTCCGCTTTCAACACGGGCTATCTTCGCTTCCGGGTCCAGTGACAATAACTGGTTTAAATGCACGGTAAAATCAATAATGAGGCCTTCGCCAATTCCCTGCCCTGACAAACTGGAACCGCCTCCCCGCGGAATAATCGGAATCTCATTTTGTGTCGCAATTTGAACAACCCGTTGCACATCCTCCACAGACCGGGGAATAACCACCCCGGTCGGCATAATTTGATAACTGGAGGCATCCGTACTGTACAAATAACGGGTATAGGTATCCGTAAAAACGTCTCCCTCGATCTGGGCATCAATGTACCGGAGCAATTCCTTAAAATGGGTTCCCGCCATAAAAATGTGTCGCCTTTCAACACCTTTTATTTATTGAAATATAAGGTTAAGATGGGCAGGAAAACTTATAATTTTTTGCTATATCCTTATACTAATTTGCTCTCTCTCAATGAACCAAATAAATGCGTAACTATTTGTAAAACAATTAATTATTGTTGTTTTAACAATATTTCGTTTCCGACAAAATATTACAATATTTGAAATGCTTCGGGATTCATATTAGGTTTTTTGAAAAAACGGTTTGGAAATATGCTGGAATATTTAAATGACCCGGAAAAACAGGGTCTGGCAATTGTCACCATCAGTGTTGCCAACATCCGCCGGCTTCCTGTTTTTCAATCCGAATTATTAAACCAGACGTTACTGGGGACCATTGTGGCGTTTTACGAATTCCAGAACGATTTTTATTACATTCAGAACCATGACGGCCACTGGGGTTGGATTAACAAGCACAGTCTTCGGGAAATCACCGCCGAAGAAGCTCAGCAGTGGCTTCAGGAAGAAAAAATATTTATTACTGCCAATTACGCCACTGTGCACCAAAGCCCGGATACCCATTCCCCGGTGCTTACTGATCTTGTACCAACCATTACCCTTCCATTACTGCGGGTTGATGAGCACATGGCCGAAGTTCGGTTACCGGATGGCCGATCCGGGTTTGTTCCCCGTAGTGCCTTTCGATTGGCCAGCGAGCAACAGCAAATCGAAGCTACCCCGGACAATATTTTGAAATTTGCCCGGCAATTTCTGGGGATACCCTATTTATGGGGCGGTACATCATCCAAAGGCTTTGATTGCTCCGGATTTGTGCAGACAGTTTTTCGGATGGTGAACATTGCCTTACCCCGGGATTCCGGTCAAATGTTTCATGTGGGTAAACAGGTAGGGAGTGGCAAAGAAGAACAGGGGCTTATCCCGGGCGACTTATTGTTTTTTGGCAAGAGCCGGCGACGGATTAACCATGTAGCCATCTACATTGGGGAAGGGCGTTACATCCATGCCCGAGGAAAAGTTACCATTAACAGCATCCGCACCACGGACCCGCTATTTGAGCCGTATTTGTTTGATTTAATTGTGGAAGCGCGACGTGTTCTGGAACCGTAAACGAACACCAATTTGCCAATAGGTGATATTTATATGAATTAACTTGTCTTTGCATTTGGTTATCCGAGATTCCCAAAATGAAAAAATACTATGTACTGCGTAATTTTAAGGGCTTTCAATAAAAAGCCTCTTTAATTCATCTAAGCCAAAAATATACCGCATCTCCAGGTAAACGCCATCATCCAGAACTCCAGCAATGAATTTCCCAACACCATTATGACCAAAACCGAAACGCCCTTCAAAAAAAATGGGCGCCCTCCAGAGGAGGACACCCATTTTCTCATGGGAGGTATATGCCGATACGCTTATTTGATGAGCGTCATCTTCATGCTGCGGGTGAAGTCACCAGCTTTGATGGTGTAAATATACACACCACCAGCAACCGGCATACCAAAATCATTACGGCCATCCCATACTACTTCATGATGACCCGCATTCAATGCGCCGTTTACTAGCGTCCGAACTTTCTGGCCTAACGCATTGTAAATCGCCACCACAACTTCTGTCTGTTTGGGCAGATCGAATGCAATGGTCGTGCTGGGGTTGAAGGGGTTGGGATAGTTCTGATA
>WGBF01000047.1 GCA_015494485.1 bacterium
TTCCAGTTTGCCGCGGAACACACCCAGTTGTTTCCCTTCCATACCCGGGAATTTTTAAAACATTTGGTTTTGTTGAAAGACGTCCCGGTTTATTTAAGTGTGGATATTGATGTGTTTGATCCGTCCCTGATTCCCGGTACCGGCACCCCGGAAGCCGGCGGCATTTTCTTCCCGGAATTCATGGAATTTTTAAAAGCCATTCGTCAGTTAAACATTGTGGCTTTTGACCTTGTGGAACTTTCCCCCAAACTGGACGCAACCGGGAATTCTGCCATTCATGCTGCAAAGATATTACGGGAATTGCTTATTGCTGTAGCAATTGATTGATTTGTTCCGCCAGGGTGAAATCCTTTTCCGTGATGCCATCCTCCGAATGGGTGTATACGGAAATGACAACCCGGTTGTAATAAATGCAGATATCCGGATGATGGTTTAAGGCTTCAGCAACATCGGCAACCCGATTCACAAACCGAATGGTTTCCGGAAAATCCGAAAATTGAAATTCTGCGCCAATGGCCTTGCCCTGCATTTGCCAGTTGGGAAGCTGGCGTAATTTATTTTCAATTTCTTTTTTATTTAAACGCATCACGTTTTCTCCTTATTATGCGACTATTTTAATTTAAGCAAAAATAACAAATAGCGTGCAGGATATTTTGAGATTAAAAATTTTTTGCTAATTTTAGAAGCAACTAACGAGTAGCCCATTTCGGGAAGCGATTGCATGACATTTGGAGAACTTAAAAAGAAATATAGCAGAGGGGTAAAGCTGCTTCAGGACGAAGGCTATTATACCCGTGTGGTCGATGAAATTGCTCTGTTGGTAAAATATTTTGATTCGAATTACTTTTACCATCTTCTTACGGAAAACATTTTTGACGATATCAAAGGCACGTTTCGTTCCTTCATTACCAAAGAACTGCCGGACGTTTACCGGAAGCTTCAACAGGATCCCACCCGCCCCCTGGATGAGTTTTTTAAACGGGAGTACAACAGCCTGGTTATTTTAAAAAGCTGCACATTAAATATCCGGTATCAGGTTAGCGGTTTAATGCGGTTTGAACAGACCCGAAATTTGCCGTTTAAATCCACCTATTTGCAGGGGGTTCATCGAAAACTGAACGGGAAGATCCAGGAATATTACCGGGAGTTGTCCGAAAATTACAAACAGTATTTCCGGGAACAGTTTGTTCACACACCAATTACCCACAGCCGGATTTCCATTCATTGCATGGAACAACTGATGCAGGATATTGACGAGCATTTCATTCAACATCTTTCCAGATTTCAGGCATTGCATGAAGCCATTGCCTTTGTTCATGATTACATGATTTTGCAATTGCGGGGATTAATTCATCAACGCATTACCGCCATTTTCCATAATAACGGGAATCGGATAGAGCGGTTGGTGAATTATTTCATTGAAGATTTAAAGCGCGATTTTATCCGCATGCTGGACAGACAGTTACGAAAGGGCAAAGAATTCGAATGGATACGGCGGGGGTTGTTGCTGTTTCTGGATAGCAACCGGTTCGAAGATTTGCTCCGCAAAGTAATTTTTCAAAGTTTGGTTATTCATCAAACATCCCCGCGACGGCTGAATCGCACGGCGGGGTAAAGTGGGCTATCCGGTACCCGGAGGGCGACCGATTTCTTTCAAAAGCGGGTGATTTGGCGGGTAGCACTTCTTTAAGTATTTTTTCGCTAGTTGCCACATTTGCTGTGCTTCTTCAGTAAGCCCCTGTTGCCATAAAATATTTCCGCGAAACCAGTACAAATTGCCCTGTACTTCATCGTTATTTTCAAACCGCACGATTAAATCATTAAACAGGTTCTCGCTAAATAAAAAATCGTTGTGCTCCACCACAAATTTTTCCAGGCGCTCAAATCCGGGACGGTCATACGGGTTGTGGAGTAACATCTGCCTAAACAATTGTTCCGCTTCCTGAAGCTGCCCTTTGGCGTCGTAATAATCGATAAGCAGCAAATAGGCCCGTTGTTGGTCTGGTAGAAATTGAATGGCCTCCACGATGGCATCGACAAAATCGTCCATTTCCCCCAGTTCCCGGTAGGATTCTGCCAGTAAAATCAGGGCATCGTAACGCAGGTAAATATCGTCATCCGAGAAATTGTCCAATGCGCTGCTGGCACGGGCAACGGCCTGGCTGTATTGTTTTTCCTGATAATAAATTTGGGCCAGTCGAAAGTTGGCAATTGGATCGTTGGGATTGACATCCAACGTCTTCTGGTAGTACCACTTGGCCCGTTTAAAATTATTCTGTTGCTGATAATAATCCCCCAGCCATAAATAAATCTCCTTGTCCTGAAGCCCCAGCTCCACCGCCTTGCTGTAGTTTTCCACAATTTGCTTTTCCAGGTCGGCAATTTCTTTTCGGGAGAGGGTGTATGTTTCCAGCTTGTTGTTTAAAATTAAGTTATAATAATCTCCCAGTAAGCGATAAGCGCAGGCAGCCTTAGGATTTTTTTCCAGAAGTTTTTTCAGGATTCGGTCCGGATAGCGTAAAAACCGGATGGCCGAATTTTGAATTTGGGCGGTTTGGCTTTCCTCCCAGTGTTGGGGATAATTCCGCAGGTAAAATGTTTTGAAATCCTTGTGTGTAAAATGATGTTCCAGAACATTTTCAATTTCCAGGCACACGAGGCTGGGAATGGGACCATACAGTGTGATGGCGGAATCCAGCAACGCATGTGCGGTAGCAAATTGTTTTTGCTGGATCAATTGCCGGGCCGTGGCAATAACATCGGCACTGTCCGGCATGCTAAATTCAATTTGAAACGCCCCCAGAGAATGGAAATATCCGAAGGCAAGCAAAATAAAAATGTACCGTGTGAAAAAACGTTTCATGAAATATCCCTTTTTCCGTGCAATGATTGCACAGATTATCGTGCAATAATGCCAATATCCGCGCTATATCTTATTATTAGCTTAAAAGCGCAAGTTTTATGCCACTTTATTGTTTGTATCCGATGGTGCGTAAAAAGGCTTTCCGTTCTTCAATGTCCGCGTCGGTTTCCACTGCTTTGGGACTAAAGCCGTCCACCACGCCCAGAACTCCCCGACCCTGTTCGGTTTCCACCAACACCACCTCAACCGGATTGGCTGTGGCACAGTAAATTCGGGTTACTTCCGGTACCATTTTTACCGCGTTTAGCACGTTAATGGGGAAAGCATTTCCCAGAAAAATAAAGAATGTATGTCCGGCAGCGATGTTTAACGCGTTCTTCTGGGCAATTTCAATCAGTTCCGGGTCATTACCGGTGTAGCGCACCAGCGTTTTACCGGAGGCTTCACAAAAGGAAATTCCGAATTTAATGCCAGGGGCACTCTGAACCACCGCTTCGTACAAATCCTCTACCGTTTTAATAAAGTGAGAATGCCCCATGATGAAGTTCATGTCATCAGGCTTTTCGATTTTGACCAATTTAAGTTCCATTGTACCTCCCGTTTTTTCTGAAATTTACGGTTAAAAACAAAAGGCTGCAACGGCATAGGGGGATTCATTGCCACAGGTGCTTCAATGTGTCCAGAATTTTTTCCATGCGGTGGTGAATTTGATGGTGTGCAATAACCCGCTGGCGGGCTTTTGAGGCCGCATTTTGGCGGAGCTCCGGATGTTGCCGGTAAAAACGAATTAAATCGTTCATTTCTTCGGGAGACCGAAATGAGGGAATTTCCTCCGGATCGAATAATTCGTAGAGGGTTTCGGTGTAATCGGACAGAAGAAACCCTCCGGCCGCCGAAACGTCGAAGGGGCGAAGGCTTACGGTTGATGCCAGTTGCATGCTGGACAAATTCAAATTAATCTGGGAATGGGCATACACTGCGGGTGTTTCTGTTTCATATTGCGTTGGGGGAAGGTATTCAGCCGGTACGCCCAATTCCAGCCAGCGGCGATCCCCAACAACGTAAAAGGGTTTTTCCGTAATGGATTTGAGATAATGAAGACGATATTGTTCTGTGGCTACCGATACAACAAAGCCGCAATATTCATAAAATTGGCTGGGTTCCGCAAAGCGAGATTTTTGTTCACGCTCCAGTTGATCCACCAGGTTGGGAATATGTGCCGTAAATGTGTGGTGAGCTGCGAATTCCCGGAAATAACGGGCAAACGCGGGTTTTTCCAGCTTTTGACGGGTGTAATGAAAGGTGGTACCAACAAAGGTAACGGCATTCTCTAAATAGTGAAATTGTGGAAAGGCCGCTTTGTAATCTGTCGTAGGATTGTAAGCCGTCGCGGAGGGTAAATAATACACGTGCCCAAACCCAATGGACTGTAGCAGAGGGACATGCTTTTTCTCAAAGGTAAAAATTACCGAATACGGCGTAACCAGAGAGCCCGGATTGGGAATTAAAAACCGGAAATCATCCAGGTACCAGATGACCAATGGCAGCTTGAATTCTGCCAGGGTGTTGGGAATAATACCTTCTGTGTCCATCCCCACATGGTTCATTCCCATAATTGCATCGGGCCGGAAAAGGACACTCGTTTTAAGCAGGGCATCCAGCATTTCCCGGGCATCCTTCTTCAGGGACATTACTTCAACCTGGTGTCCCATATCACGCAATGCCTGGATACTGGCCCGTTGCAGGTAATAGTCGTTGTAAATGAATAAAATGCGATAGGGGGGAGATTTAAATTTGGGGTATGAAAAATACTCTTTAAGCCTGGACACGATGGTTGTTCACGAATTTATGGCATAGCCTGCCGGGTAGCCTTATGTATTGCGTTTGGCAATATAGTCTTTCAAATCCGTGGATTTGATCATGCGTTCAGCAATTTCACGGAGCACATCTTCGCGGTCATAATACCCTTCAGCAATGCGTTGGCGAATTTCTTCCAAACGTTGTTCACGTGCGGCTTTTTGGTTTTTTGCCATTTCTTTCGCTTCCCTGGAAATGTCCAATTTATCCGTCTTGGTATTTTGAGTGTTTTCGGACTGTTTTTTGATTTTGGTCACACCGTTAACCCCTATGACTGATGTTTTAATGGCATCCACTTTCATTTCTTCATCCCTGTTTTAATATATTTTCGAAACAATTCGTTCGAAATTAACGCTATTTTTATAATTTTTTAAGAACCGTTGCCCATTCCGGGTTCCCATTATTTTGTTTATTAGCTCATCTCTTTTGCTATTCATAATATCGCCAATTTCCATATCCACTTTAGCCACTTTTCGAAACTCATTTTTAACCCAGTGATTTAAATCATCCCATGGTTCGTTTAACTGTTGAGAATGAAGCGCTTTTGTTTTGTCCTGAAACTGCTCCAGTAACAGGGCCCGCTGTTGCGCATGTTGTAGAAATGCTTCCCAGTTTTCGTCTTTTACATCGTCCAATAGTTGGTCGGTTATCGCCTGAAGTTCCGTGACAATGTGATGCAGTTCCTGTGTATCCGGCAGTGTGTTGGGTTTAAATTCGTTCATCGACTTCCTGTCCCTGTTGTCTTTCCTCCTGCATGCTTAAATATTCGGCTAATTTGAAATAAATATCAGGAGGAATTTCACGAACAACCTTGCCTGTTTCGGGATCCTTTACAATTAGCACGACTTTGCCCGAATCCTGGTTGACTTTTAACTGGATTTTTATACCGCTTTGCTTCAGGTAATCGTGCACCTTTTTGGCAACTTCCAGTAAGGGGATTTTATCGGGGCCCTTGTCCTTTTGCGCCTGTTGCACTTCCTGGCGGATTTTCTGGGCCACTTCGCGAGCGACTTTCGGTGTCAGGGTATCCTGGCTGACCGGTTTTGACTCGCTATTCACCGGTCGTAACGGAACGGATTTGGTTGTGATGTTCATGTTGATATCCATGATCATTTCCTCCCATGCTTAGGGGAGAACCAAGCCGGTCTGACTAATTTGTGAAATATAGCTAAATTGACTGGTATACATGGCGTATGCTGCTTGAAGCTGGGAAAACTGTTCCCGATAGTATTCCATTTTTCGGTCCACTTGCTTTTGCAACAAGTCAATTCGATTATTGATAGAAGATATCTGGCCGGATAGAACATCTTTCCGACTTTCGATAACACCATCACCACCGGTCATCTCTTCCAGTAAAGAATCCAGGCGGCTGGAATAACCATCCGAGGAATTGAACAGGGCTTCCACCTGCTCCAGATTGTTTTTAAGCATGTCTTCCAGTTTGGCGGAATCGGTAATGCTTAATTTGCCATCCCGGTCGGCTTCAATACCGATTTCAGCCAGAATGGTAGGATACCCGCTGGGCAATCCACTTACCGGATCGGACATCGCTTCCCGCAATTGCAGACGGAGCCGCATGATGGAATAATCGCCACTGAAAATGGAGCGCTTGTAGGTTGTGGTGTCTACTTTGGTGTTATCTTTTATAAAGTCAAAGACTTCATTGTATTTGTCGATAAAGCTCTGAATTTTTCCTTTGATGGTTTCCACGTCAACGGAGACATCTACATTAACGGGAGCATCGGAAGAACTCTGCGTTTTGTAGAGGTCAAAGGTAACCCCTTCCACGGCCGTATCAATGGAATTGTCGTTGCTGGTAACGGTAATCCCGTCAATTTCCACAATGGCATTCAGTTCCGTAGAGGCGTACAAATACCCGCCGGACGTTCCGCTCATGGCCACGGAGTCGTTCATGCCGATGGTGCTCAATAAAGAACCACTGACGTCGGTTAGCGTCATTTCATAATCCTGGCCGGTTTCGTTGCTGGTAAAGACCAGTCGTCCCGTTCCGGAGGAATCCTGAATAAACGAGGCGGAAATTTGAATATCTGTGGTATTATTTACTGCTGTGACAATGTTTTTCAAAATGGTTTCGTTGTCTTCTCCCGCCGCAATATCCACAGAAACCTGTTGGGAAGTACCGTTCACGGTTACTTCAAACGTATAGGTACCGGCACCCAGACTATTGACAATGTCCTTGCCGGTCAACGTGTACTGGTTGGAAATAATTTTATCCGCTTTGGCCAGTTGAAGTACTTTAACCGTGTGGGAGGTGGCGACGGCCGAGGAACTAGCCGTAACTTTTAAAATCGATTCATCGCTGCTGGTGGCCGTTTTGCTGCCCCAAATGGATGTGGAGGTGGAGTAGCCTAATTCCTTGGCAATAGACTGAAGGGCGTTGAGCTTGGATTTTAGTTCATTAAGTTTGCTAATACGCTGGTCAATGAAGTCCTTGCGGGATTCCAGCTCCCGAATCGGCCGTTCCTCCAGTACCCGATAGCTTTGAAGTAAAAGCTCAATATTGTTGCCACCTACTGGAGAAATCATGGTGCATCACCTCCCTGTGATTTTAAAATATGCTTCCGGTTACACCAGGTTAAAAGCTTTTGCCCAGGACTGGCGTAATTCCGTTAAAATCTTTATGGGCATTTCCGTATTGCCCTTGTACAGTTCATTCTGGCAAAAGCGGTATAGTTTAAAAAAACCCAATGCAACATCCTGATAGTCAAAATTCAGGGCAGAAATTAATTCTGCCAATACCTTATTGGCTTTAGGAATATCGCCTTTTTTAATGGATAAGATACCCAAATCATATAACTTTAAAATCAATTCTTCCGGACTTGCATTTAAGATCGCGTTTTCTTGGTAATTGGAAATCCGTTTTTTCGCCACCGTTTTTCCATATCCAACAGATGTATGCATGATTTCAAACTCCTTATTTTCAATAGTTTACCGGCCAAAAATTAATTTAAAAGGGAAGAAGCCTTTCTTTGGGAAAGAAAGGCTTCGTATCCCCATTACCGGAACAATTGCAATACTCCCTGCGGCTGGGCGTTGGCTTGCGTCAACTGCACCGTAGCCGTCTGTTGGAGTATCTGCAGCTTGGTCATTTCAAGCTGCTCCTTGGCAATATCGGCATCCATAATGCGACTGGCCGCGGCATCGGTGTTGGTGATGGCGACCTGCAGGGTAGCTTCTTTCACATCCAAACGCTGGACCAGAGAGCCAATATACTGCAACTGTTCACTTAACGTTTTAATTGCAGCGTCAATACTGGCAATGGTGGTGCTCAGGTTGGTGCTACTCAGATCGGTAGACGAAATATTGTTCAGCCCGAAATCCGAAGAGTCAATTGCTTTGGACAGGCTGACCGAAAGCTGATCGCCACCGTCTGCACCCACCTGAAAAATTTTGCCAGTAAAATTGGCATCCAGCAGCTTGGTCTTATTGAACTTGGTCTGCGCAATGATATCGTCGGTTTCGTTCAATAAATCCTGAATCTGGGTAACAATGGCGTCCAATTCTTCTTCACCGTACGAGCCATTACCTGCTTGAATAGCCTTTTCCTTAATCGTCACATAAATGCTGTGCATGTTTTGCAAACCGCCTTCAGCCACAGACAGAATATTTTTCGCTTCACCGACGTTGTTTAAGGCTTGACCAAGCGCTCTGGACCGAGCTTTTAATTTGGTGGAAAGCGTGTACCCTGCGGGATCATCGGCAGCGGAGTTGATCCGCTTACCACTTGCCAGACGCATTTGAATAACACCAATTTTACTATTGATGTTACTCAGTGCGTTGAACGCATTTAATGCGCCAACATTGGTGTTGATCCGCGACCCTGAATAGAATGCCATGACAAATACCTCCTTGTATTTTGTTATACTTCCCTGAGCGTCCGTGCCCAGTTTTGCTTTACATTGTCGGCTTTTTTAAAGGTAGCTTTAATTTTTAATTTCATAATCTGAGTTTTCTCTGTGGGAAAAACCGGATTATGAAATTAAAAACCGGGGATTTCCCATACTGGGTAATCCCCGGGCTGTGGCTCGACGGTTGGATTTTCGATTACCGGAATAGTCCCAGAACACCCTGGGGCTGTGCATTTGCCTGTGCCAACTGCACCGTTGCCGTTTGTTGCAGAATCTGGAGCTTGGTCATTTCCAGCTGTTCTTTGGCAATGTCGGCATCCATGATTCGGCTCTTGGCGGCTTCCGTATTGGTAATGGACGTTAACAGCGTCGATTCCTTTACGTCCAGACGGCTTACCAAAGAACCCACATACTGCAATTCCTGGCTGACGGTTTTAATTGCCGTATCCAGACTGGCCAGGGTGGTGCTGATGTTGGTGCTGCTCAGTGCTGTAGACGAAATACTGTCCAATCCGAAATCGCTGGAGTCAATGGCCCGGCTTAAGCTTACCGTTAGCTGGTCGCCGCCATCCGCGCCAATCTGAAATACTTTACCGGTGAAGTTTGCATCCAGCAATTGGCTGGAATTAAACTTCGTCTGGCCAATAATATCGTCCACTTCGTTCAACATGTCTTTAATCTGGGTAACAATGGCGTCCAATTCTTCTGCGCCATAAGAACCGTTGCCAGCCTGAATCACTTTTTCCTTAATGCCGACGTAGATATCGTTGATGTTTTGCAGACCGCCTTCAGCAACGGACAACACGTTCTTCAGTTCCCCGACGTTGTTTAACGCCTGGGACAAA
>WGBF01000048.1 GCA_015494485.1 bacterium
TATTTATTCCTTCTGCGGTCGCTTGCTGATAATCAAAGATGATCGTCACCACCTGGCTGTTTTCAAAAATCTCCAAATAAGCCTCTTTAGCCGTTTTTTTCTGTACTACCTGAAAGCCTTCGAATTGCAACGGTACGCGAATACTTTCTGCCAATGATGAATCCTGTGCAATTAAAATGATCATAGCGTCGGTCCTGCGTTGGGTTATCCTTCAATTTCGGCGTTCCCCGGAGAAGCTTGAGAAAGATTCGAGAAAGAAAAAACCCGGTACCGAATTTAACGGTACCGGGTGAAGCTATCGTTCAATTTAAATACGAAATATCAGGAAGGAATGGGCCCCCAGGTGCCCTGGGTATTGTCTTCGTAATTGGTCCACTGCCCGGAGCCATCGGCATTCCAGGTCGCCTCGAAAACTAAAGTATCGTTACGGTACACTTTGACGTTTCCGGAACCATCCGGCCGGTTAATGACCGTAAAGGTGTAGTCATCGTATTCCAGGGTTGCGGTTACCGTGCCGTCATCCGCGGTAGACCAGGTGTAATGGGCGACCACATCAGTGCTGTTGTAATCATAAATGGTCCATTCACCCTGGGTGCCATCTTTATTAATAACCCCTTCTGCCGCTTTCCAGTTGTTTACCGTTACAACAGTGTCCGGCCCCGGAAATGTGCCGCTAAAGTAAATTTCCCATTTTTGGTCTCCGTTATCGAGGACCTGAGCCTTAACCGTAATCGTGAAATTCCCCTGCGGCGAGGCATAGGTCCATACCCATTTTCCGTCCTCATACACCGGTTCCTGTCCAGTGGCAGACTGCATGAAATTATTGTAAAAATTAAATTGATAATGGAATACGTTGACCAAACCGGCATAGGCCTGGACTTCCGCGGGCGCTGTTTCCGGTACGGAGACTACAGCTTCTTCCAGGTTTTGAGGGGCTTCCGGTGGATTTTCATCCGGTCCTGTGGTTTTCTTGGAGCATCCGATGGCAAACAATAAGCCCAGGACTATCAAAAGCGCAAGGCTTCTTTTCATTGTACTTCCTCCTTGTTTTTATGCTCAATGTTAATATGACGAACGAAGCGCTCCTGTGTTCCCTGTCATATTTGTTTACTTATCTGGGGCTTTCTTCCAGCATCTTGTAAAATTCCTCTTCCGGAATAATTTGAATCCCCAGTTGCCGGGCTTTTTGCAATTTGGAACCGGGATCTTTGCCTACCACCACATAATCGGTTTTTCGGGAAACAGAATTACTGACAATTCCACCCCGGGCTTCCACCAATTCTTTGGCTTCATCGCGGGAATAGCGTTCCAGGGCACCGGTAAATACGAAGGTTTTCTGATAAAACCGTTCATCCACGGTTTCCGGCACTTCTTTGGGCTCTTCGAACCGCACCCCGGCTTTGCGAAGTTTTTCAATAACGGTAAGATTTTCTTTCCGGGTAAAGAAATCCTTGATACTTTGAGCGGTTTTAAATCCGATGCCTTCAATCCGTTCGATTTCTTCTACAGAAGCGTTCATCAGGGCATCCAGGGAGTGAAAGTGTTCTGCCAGTAATCGCGCAGCACCTTCTCCCACGTAGCGAATGCCCAGGGCAAAAATCAATCGCGCCAGGGGGCGGGTTTTGCTGGCTTCTATGGCGTTGATCAGGTTTTCCGCACTTTTATCGCCCATGCCTTCCAGGCGGGCAATGTCTTCCTTTTTTAGATAATACAAATCCCCGTAGTCTTGAATGAGTTTGTGGCGCAACAGCAGTTGAACGACCTTTTCGCCCAGGCCTTCGATATCCATGGCACGGCGGGAGGCAAAGTGTTCAATTTTGCGGGCCACCTGTGCGGGGCAAGCAATATTTTCGCAGTACAAGGCCACTTCTCCCGGGTAGCGGACCAATGGTGAACCGCACACCGGGCAATGGGTGGGTGGTTCATAGGGTTTTAAATCCGGGGAACGCTTTTCTTTGACCACCCGAACGATTTTGGGGATTACATCCCCGCCTTTTTCCAACACCACATAATCCCCAATGCGCACATCCAATCGCCGGATTTCATCCAGATTGTGAAGCGTAGCCCGGCTGACGATGGTACCCAGGAGCTTAACCGGCCGGAGGATGGCAACCGGTGTCACCATCCCGGTGCGGCCCACCTGCCATTCAATGTTAATTAACTGAGTGATGGCTTCTTCGGCGGGAAATTTGAAAGCGATGGCCCAGCGGGGACTCTTGGCTGTCGCCCCCAGCCGCTCCTGTTGTTCCAGGCTATTTACCTTCACCACAATACCATCAATGTCATAGGGAAGGGATTCCCGCTTTTCCGTCCATTCCCGCCAGTAGTCAATAACTTCGTCCACGGTCTTGCACAAGCGGTAATGGGGATTGACGGGAAATTTGAGCTTCTCCAGTGTTTTAAGCACCTGGTACTGGGTTTTTATGGGATGATTGGGTTCAAAGGGATCCAGGTAGTAACAAAACATCCGGAGCGGGCGTTTAGCTACTTCTTTGGGATCCTGAAGTTTCAGGGAGCCTGCTGCAGCGTTGCGGGGA
>WGBF01000049.1 GCA_015494485.1 bacterium
ACACCACCGTAAATTTTCCGTCCGACAACCCGTTTCGCATACTGTACCGGAATTTTCCGCTGTGCCTGGGTCAATGCCACGATGAACATCACAATGAAAAAGGCCAGGGCAATCAAAAAGATTTCCTGAAGAATGGTTCGATTGCCACTACTTAACTGCACCCATTCTTCAATAATAGCGGATGGAAATCGGGCAATGATACCAATGAAGATAATCAGGGAGATCCCATTACCAATACCGCGGTCATCAATTAATTCACCCATCCACATGATGAGCATGGTACCGGTGGTCATGGCCAGCATGGTCATGAGCCGAAATCCCATACCCGGATTAATGACTGCAGACAAACCCGTGGAGGGGTCTTTGATACTTTCCAGAAAGATGGCCACCCCAAACGCCTGCATGGCGGAGATAATTAACGTCCCATAACGGGTGTACTGAATAATTTTCTTTCGCCCTTCTTCCCCTTCTTTTTGCAAGCGTTGAAAATAGGGAATTACAGCACCCAACAACTGTAAAATGATGGATGCACTAATGTACGGCATAATTCCCAGACCAAAAACCGCAGCGCGCCGGAAAGCACCACCGACAAATAAGTCATAAAGGCCGAACAATGTTCCGGACAATTGGCGCATGGCCTGGGTTAAAATGTCCGTATTGATACCCGGCACAACGATGTGGGTACCAATGCGTTCCAGAGCTAAGATAAAAACGGTAAATAAAATGCGGCTTCGAAGATCGTGGATTTTAAAAATATTTCTAAATGTCTCAATCATATCAGCGTAACCGTGCCTCCTGCCTTTTCAATCTTTTCACGGGCGGATTTACTGACTGCATGGACTTTTACCGTCAACTTTTTATTCAATTCCCCATCGCCTAAAATTTTAACCGGCTGGGTCAATTTTTTAATTAAACCGGCTTCCTGCAGGGTTTCCGGGGTTACTTCTTCCCCGCTGAAATCGTTCAGTGCCGAAACATTCACCACTTGATATTCCACCCGGCCCCGATGATAAAAACCGAATTTTGGCAAACGCCGCTGAATGGGCATCTGGCCCCCTTCGAACCATGCCCGCTGTTTGGAGCCGGAACGGGAACGTTGCCCTTTTGTACCCCGACCAGCGGTACATCCCCAACCGGAGCCTTCGCCGCGTCCCACGCGTTTCCGATTTCGTGTTGAACCTGGCGCTTTTTTCAGAGAACCCAAATCCATAATCCTGACCTCACATCAACGTTTATTGTTCAATTTCCTCGACTTCAACAATATGCCGCACTTGATTCACCATACCCCGAATCTGCGGCGTATCCTTATGGATAACCGTATGCCGAATCCGTTTTAACCCCAGTGCTTTTACCGTGCGTTTATGCTTTTCCATTTTGTCGATTAAGCTACGCACCTGGGTAATCTTTAAATATTTTTCTGTTTTCTTCTTAGCCATTGTTCAACCCACTCTTATTCCGTAAACCCTGTAAACAATTCTTTAATTGTCATGCCACGGTTGCGGGCAATTTTACCCGGATCCTCCAGTTGCTGCAGGGCAACCAAGGTGGCTTTAACCACATTATGGGGATTGGACGAACCAATAATTTTGGTCAGAATATCGCGAATCCCCACCGCTTCACAAATGGCACGTACCGGGCCACCCGCAATAATACCGGTACCGGGAGATGCCGGCTTCAGAATAACCTTTCCAGCGCCATATTTCCCGAAGACCTCATACGGAATAGTTCCATTTACCAGATCAATTTTCACAATTTCCTTTTTGGCTTTTTCGGTTGCTTTGGCAATGGCACTAATAACTTCACGCGCTTTTCCCAATCCAACACCCACGTGTCCGTTTCCATCACCAACCACAACAATGGCGCTGAAGCTGAAACGTCGCCCACCTTTAACCACTTTGGCAACACGGTTGATATACACAACCTTCTCTTTTAAATCCAGCTCATGGGGATTAATTTTTTCGTTTCTCTTCTTCATACCTCATCTCTGCGTTTAGAATTCCAAGCCACCTTCACGGGCGCCTTCGGCCAATGCTTTTACCCGCCCGTGGTATTTGTACCCATTCCGGTCAAATTTAATTTTCTTAATATTCTTTTCCTGAGCCAACTTGGCAATATACCGTCCCACAATCCGGCTGGCTTCCACCTTACTTTTGGCTTTAGCCACTTCATCCCGAATTTCTTTACTCAAATTGGACGCGCCTACCAGGGTCTTCTGCTGCGTATCGTCCACAATTTGGCCGTAAATGTACTTCAAACTGCGGTACACCACCAGGCGCGGTCGTTCACTGGTTCCAAACATTTTCTTCTTTCTCCGTTGTCTTTTTTTCTTAGCCATGGCAACACACTCCCCGGTTGCTATTACTTGGCTCCTGCCTTTCCGGCTTTGCGCCGAATGACTTCACCTTCATAGCGAATACCTTTACCCTTATAGGGTTCCGGCTTCCGGAAACTGCGAATTTTGGCGGCAACCTGTCCGACCAATACTTTGTCAATCCCCGATACCACAATGGTGGTTTGATTGGGCACATCAATCTGAATGGCATCGGGCGGAATAAAATAAATGGGATGGGAATACCCCAGATGTAGCAAGATGCCCTTATTCTTTTTCTCTACACGATACCCAACACCTTCAATCACCAGCGTCTTTTTAAACCCTTCGCTAACCCCAACAACCAGATTATTAATTAAGGTACGGGTTAACCCGTGCAGGGCGCGGAATTGTTTTTCATCATTGGGGCGTTTCACAATAATGGTATTGCCCTCTTTTTCCACAATCATTTGCGGATGAATTTCCTGCTGCAGTTCCCCTTTGGGCCCCTTCACCTTAACAAGCCCCGGTTCAATGGTAACTTCCACTTTATCCGGTAACTGAATAGGTAATTTTCCAATGCGTGACACGGTTCCGCTCCTCTAAATTTAAATTACCAGATGTAACACAGCACTTCGCCACCCACCCGTTCTTTGCGGGCCTGGCGTTCTGTCATAACGCCTTTGGATGTACTTAAAATTGCAATACCCATATTGTTCTTTACCCGAGGCAAATGATCCACATCCACGTAATACCGCCGACCGGGTTTGCTAACGCGTTTCAACTCATGAATAACCGACTTTCCTTCCGGCGTGTAGCGGAGAAAAATCCGGATAATCCCCTGTTTGCCGTCGTCAATAATGATGTAGTTGCGAATAAAGCGCTGTTCATATAAAATTTGAGCCATTTTTTTCTTCATATTCGATGCCGGAATATCCACATAACGATGCCTTGCCATGATGGCGTTGCGAATCCGCGTTAAGAAATCGGCAATCGGATCAGTCATAGACATAAGTACACTCTCCTGAGATTTTTACCAGCTTGCTTTGGTTACACCAGGAATTTCGCCCTTGTTGGCTAATTCCCGGAAACAGATACGGCATAACCCAAATTTGCGATAATATGCCCGTGGTCGCCCACACCGTTCACAACGATGGTATTCCCGAACTTTAAATTTTTGTGGCTTTTTGGCCTTCGCGATTAATGCTTTCTTTGCCAAGGTTTACTTCTCCCTATTTTTAAATGGCATACCCAGTGCTTTTAACAATTCATATGCTTCTTCATCCGTTTCCGCCGTGGTCACAAAGGTAATATCCAGACCACGAATTTTATCGATCTTGTCCACATTGATTTCCGGGAAGATGATTTGCTCCCGAATCCCCACGGAATAATTACCCCGCCCATCAAAAGATTTATCCGGTAAACCGCGAAAGTCGCGAATGCGGGGTACCGCCAGGCTAATAAAGCGATCCAGAAATTCGTACATCCGTTGCCCTCGCAGGGTAACGCTGGCGCCAATTTTCATTCCCTTCCGCAATTTGAAATTGGAAATGGATTTCTTTGCCGTATTGTACCGCGGTTTTTGCCCGGAAATCTGGGCCAGGTCCTCCATCGCGTGGTCCAGTTCTTTAATGTCCTGAACCGCTTCCCCAACACCCATGTTTAACACAATTTTTTCCAGCCGGGGCACCTGCATGATGTTCTTGTACCCCAGGCGCTTCATTAACGCCGGTACAATTTCTTCTTTGTATCGCTTTAGCAATCTCGGATAATAATTCTCCATTGTTCCAGACCCTTACCTTTAAATGATCTCGCCGCAATCTTGATGTTTGCAATAGCGAACCTTACTGTTATCTTCCAGAATGCGAATCCCAACACGGGTTGGCCGCCCGCATTTGGGACAAACCACTTTAACGTTGGAAATATGAATCGGGGCTTCCTTTTCAATAATCCCGCCCTGCGGCAAGGCCTGCGACGGCCGTTCGTGATGCTTCCGCAGATTAACGCCTTCCACAATAATTCTGTTCTTTTTAGGAAACACCTTCAGCACTTTACCGGTTTTGCCCCGATAGTTTCCCGAAATCACTTTAACCGTATCGTTTTTCACCACTTTTCTCATTTTCTCACACCTATTGTTATAATACTTCCGGCGCCAAGGAGATAATTTTCATAAAGTCTTTATCACGCAATTCCCGCGCAACCGGGCCAAAAATACGCGTTCCGCGCGGCTCCCCTTGATTATCCAGCAATACCGCGGCATTTTCATCAAAGCGAATGTAGGAGCCATCTTCCCGACGAATTTCTTTTTTGGTGCGCACAATGACTGCCCGACTGACTTCACCCTTCTTAATGGGCGAATTGGGAATAGCGCTTTTTACTGAAACCACAATAATATCACCCACTGAACCATAGCGTTTACCGGTTCCGCCCAGCACGCGGATACACATTACCTTTTTAGCACCGGAATTATCCGCAACGTTTAATCTTGTGTATTCCTGTATCATTTTTCCTACCCCTACTTAGCCTTTTCGATAATCTCAACCACACGCCAACGCTTGGTTTTGCTCAACGGACGGGTTTCCATAATTTTCACCCGGTCGCCCACGCGGCACTGGTTTTCCTCATCATGGGCATGAAATTTTTTGCTGCGTTTTACATACTTTTTGTACAACGGATGTTTCACCAATCGTTCTACCAATACGACAACACTTTTATCCATCTTGTCACTAACAACCACACCAACGCGGGTTTTCCGGATTCCTCGTTTTCTCTCCATCACTAACATTCACCTGTTTATTTTGTTTCTTCCAATGGTTTAGAAATCCCCAGTTCGTATTCCCGCAAGATGGTTTTAATGCGGGCAATATCACGCTTCACTTCCCGGATGCGATTGGGATTCTGAATTTGATGCATCGCTTTCTGAATGCGCAAATTTGCCAGTTCGTCTTTTAACTCTTCCAATTGCGCTTTTAAATCCGCAATGGTCATTTGTCTCAGTTCTGCCGCTTTCATAATGCTTACTCTCCGCTTTCTTCGCGCATGACAAATTTGGTTTTAATGGGTAACTTATGGGACGCTAACCGCATGGCTTCCTTGGCAATTTCCGGCGCCACACCTTCCAGCTCGAACATAATCCGTCCGGGTTTTACCACCGCTACCCAGAACTCCGGAGACCCTTTCCCTTTACCCATTCGGGTTTCTGCCGGTTTTTTGGTTACCGGCTTATCCGGGAATATGCGAATCCATACTTTACCACCACGTTTAATATGCCGGGTAATGGCAATACGTGCCGCTTCAATTTGCCGGCTGGTAATCCACGCAGGTTCCAGAGCTTTCAGCCCGTAGCTACCGAAGGCCAGGGTGTTGCCCCGCTGGGCTTTCCCTTTCATGCGCCCCCGATGCTGCTTTCTGTATTTTACGCGTTTTGGCATTAACATGGATTGTTACTCCTTATGATTTGCGTCCCAGTACTTCGCCTTTGTAAATCCACACCTTAACTCCAATAGTCCCATAGGTGGTAATGGCCGTTGCTGTGGCATAGTCAATATCCGCACGCAGTGTCTGCAGGGGAATTCGTCCTTCTTTGTAACTTTCCGTTCGTGCCATTTCTGCACCACCCAACCGACCTGCAACTGCAATTTTTACCCCTTCGGCACCCAACCGCATGGCTGCTGTAATCGCACGCTTCATTGCCCGACGGAATGACACCTTGCCTTCCAGCTGACGGGCAATATTCTGGGCCACCAGAAAGGCGTCAATTTCAGGATGTTTAATTTCTTCAATATTAATATTCACATCTTTACCCAATAACTTACGCAGCTCTTCCCGCAGCCGGTCCACTTCGGCACCTTTTTTACCAATAACCACACCCGGTCGGGCGGTATGAATGCTAATAACAACCCGCTTGGCTGTACGCTCAATGCCAATCTTGGAAATGGCACCATCCGGCACGCGCTTCCGAATGTAGCGGCGTACCAGTAAATCTTCATTTAATGTTTTTGCAAAATCCTTTTCGTTAAACCACTGAGAATTCCAGGTCTTAATAAATCCCAGCCGAAACCCGATTGGATTGGTTTTCTGACCCAAAACGACTCCTCCACCGATTATTCTTTATTTTCCAGAACGATTGTAATGTGACTGGTCCGGCGACGAATACGACCTGCCCGCCCCATGGACATGGGACGATACCGTTTGAGCATCGGACCACCATCAACGGTTATTTTCTTCACATAAATATCACTGGTCAACACTTTGGACCCTTCTTCCTTTTCGTAGAAATTCGCCACAGCAGAACGCAACGCTTTTTCCAGCACCCGCGCCGCACGCTTGGGCGTAAAGTGCAGGATATTTAATGCCTCCTCCACATTCTTATCTTTAATCAGAGGCACCACCTGCCGCACCTTGAAGGGTGAAATTCGAATGTATCGTGCTTTTGCCACTGCTTCCATGACTGTCCCCTATTTAGCGTACCTTACCCATACGTTCCGATTTACCCGCATGACCGCGGTATGTGCGGGTGGGTGCAAATTCACCTAACTTGTGCCCCACCATGTTTTCACTAATGTACACCGGAATAAACTTGATACCATTGTACACGGCGATGGTATGGCCCACAAATTCCGGTGGAATTGTGCTGCGCCGTGCCCAGGTTTTGATTACCCGTTTTTCACCTGTTTCATTCAGCTTTTGAATTTTCTTGAACAGCTTTTGGTCAATGTATGGGCCTTTCTTTAAAGAACGTGCCATATGCTACCTACCTCTTACTTTCGCCGTTTCACAATTAACGCATCCGAAGGTTTCCGTTTTTTGCGGGTCTTTAAACCCTTAGCCAGCTGCCCCCAGGGCGAACAGGGATGCCGACCACCAGAGGAGCGACCTTCGCCCCCACCCATGGGGTGGTCGATGGGGTTCATGGCCACACCCCGAACATTGGGGCGACGTCCGCGCCAGCGGGCGCGTCCGGCTTTCCCAAGGGATTCGTTGATATGATCAATATTACTTACCTGTCCCACCGTGGCGTAGCAATTCATCCGAAATTTCCGAATTTCACCAGACGGCATCTTCAACAATGCCCAATCGCCTTCCTTCGCCATCAACTGTGCTGCCACACCGGCACTGCGGGCAACCTGCCCCCCTTTTCCGGGGATTAACTCAATATTGTGCACCATCATACCCAGCGGAATTTTTGCCAGCGGCAGGGCATTGCCCACTTTTACTTCGGCATTCTCACCAGACATCACGGTATCCCCCACCTGCAGGCCATCCGGTGCCAGAATATAGCGTTTTTCGCCATCGGCGTAGGCCAGCAATGCAATTCGTGCACTGCGATTGGGATCATACTCAATGGTTTTTACCGTTGCAGGTATTCCATGCTTATTGCGCTTAAAATCGATAATCCGGTACAGCTTTTTGTGTCCGCCACCACGCTGCCAGGCGGTAATACGCCCCTGATTGTTCCGTCCCCCGGTTTTCACCAGGCGAACGACCAGTGAGCGCTCCGGCTCATCGGCGGTAATGTCATCGCGGGTGACATCCACCCGAAATCGTAACCCCGGCGTAATCGGTTTGTATTTTTTCAGTCCCATCTTAGTTCTCCACCACTATCCTAAATGTTTTCAAAGAAATCGAATTTGCTGCCTTCTTCCAGCGTAACGATGGCTTTTTTCCAGGAAGCGGTTTTACCGACAACCAGCCCCCCACGGGTAAAGCGCTGACGCGGTTTCCCTTTTACATTCATTACCCGCACGCTTTTTACCTTAACATTGAAGCGCTTCTCCAAAGCATGGCGAATTTCAATTTTATTGGCATTCTTCGCCACTTTAAAAACGTATTGATTGCTTTCTTCCTGAAGCCGAAGCGCCTTTTCGGTTAAGACCGGCTCCAGTATTACATCTCTTGGGTCCTTCATTGGCCTAATACCTCATTTACTGTTTGAACCGCGCTCTTCTGAAAAATCACCACATCGGCATTTACCACATCATAGGTTGAGAACTCCGGTGCCTTTACTGACCACTTGTACGGAATATTGCGCACCGATTTTACAAAATTGACGTCGTAATCGGCAGTAATAAATAAAATTTTTCGCTGGTCAATATTCAGATTATTTAAAATTTCCACGACCTTTTTGGTTTTGGGCTCATCAAAGGCAAAGTCTTCCACCACCAGGATTTTATTTTCTTTTGCTTTGTACGAAAGAGCCGATTTGCGCGCCAACCGTTTTACCTTTTTGGGCAATTCCTGATGATAATCCCGCGGCTGGGGCCCATGAGCCCGACCACCACCAACCATATGCGGTGCACGAATGGTTCCCTGACGCGCCCGTCCGGTACCCTTTTGACGGAACGGCTTACGGCCACCACCGGAAACTGCCGACCGGTTTTTAGTACTGTGCGTCCCCTGACGCTGATTGGCCAGGTACGCTTTTACGGCAAGGTAAATAACGTGATCATTTGGCTCTATTTCGAAAACGGCCGGGCTTAATTCTACCGTTTCCCCGGATTTGCTGCCGTCAAGTTTTAATACGTCCAATTCCATACCTTCACCCATCCGTTACATTAGTCCAGTTTATAAATTTCAACATAGTTGTTCCGCGCACCCGGAACAGCACCCTTAATGAAAATCAGATTTTTTTCCGGGTCTACCTTTACAACCTGCAAACCACGCACCGTAACACGCTTGTTTCCCATGCGACCGGCCATCCGCAATCCCTTAAACACCTTGCTGGGGAACGAACTCTGCCCAATGGAACCCGGCGCCCGCAAACGATCGGACTGCCCATGGGTTTTGGGTCCGCCACCAAAGCCGTGCCGTTTTACAACACCGGCAAAACCGCGTCCCTTACTTAACCCGGAGACCTTCACCACTTCGCCGGGCTGGAACACGTCCACCGTCAGCACATCCCCTTCTTTTACCTCCCGATCCTTAAACGGAGGAAATTCTTTCAGTTTACGTAACGGGGGGACCCCGGCTTTTTTAAACTGACCCAACAGTGGCTTAATGGTATTTTTTTCTTTCTTTTCATCAAATCCCAGTTGAATCGCTTCATACCCATCGCGTTCGACCGTTCGTACCAGCGTGACATAACAGGGGCCGGCCTGGATAACGGTTACCGGGACCACATTTCCGTATTCATCAAAAATGCGTGTCATTCCGATTTTTTTGCCAAGCAATCCACCCATTTTCTTCTCCAGAACGTTTTGCATCAGGTTTTAATCTCAATATCAACCCCGGCTGGTAACTCCAACCGCATCAGCTGATCAATGGTTTTGTTGGTTGCATTATGAATCTCAATCAGGCGCTTGTGAATTTTCATTTCGAACTGTTCCCGGGACTTTTTGTCAATGTGCGGTGAACGCAGCACTGTAAACAACGACCGCTTTGTTGGCAACGGAATTGGCCCGGAAATCAAAGCGCCTGTTGCTTTTGCCGTGGTAATAATTTTTTCAGCAGACTTATCGACCAGGTTATGGTCATACGCTTTTAATTTAATGCGAATGCTTTGACTTGGCACAGCACAACCCCTTCGTTATGTTATTCTTTTTTATTCACCCGTTCAACAATCTTGTCCGCAACTTCCTTGGGAACCGGTTCATAATGATGGAACTGCATGGTGTAAACCGCACGTCCCTGGGTAATAGAACGCAACCGGGTGGCATACCCGAACATTTCCGCCAGTGGTACCAGCGCTTCCACCACCTGGGCATCTTTCCGGGGCAAAATGCCCGTAATTTTACCGCGCCGGGAATTCAAATCGCCAATCACATCGCCCATGTACTCTTCCGGCACCACCACTTCCACATCCATAATTGGCTCCAGAAGAATTGGCTTCCCTTTACTCAGCGCTTCCTTGGTTGCCATTGAACCGGCAATACGAAAGGCCATTTCACTGGAATCCACCTCATGGTAGGACCCATCCAGCAGGGTTGCCTTCACATCCACAACCGGATATCCCGCCAACACACCGTTCTTCAGCGCATCTTCCACACCCAGCTTCACCGCAGGGATAAATTCTTTGGGAATTACACCACCCACAATCTTGTTCTCAAATTCGAATCCTTTGCCCTGTTCGTTGGGCTCCACTTCCATAATCACATGACCATACTGACCGCGACCACCGGACTGCCGGATGAATTTGCCTTCCACCTTGACTTTTTCCGTAATAGTTTCCTTGTACGCCACCTGGGGCCGACCCACACGTGCTTCCACCTTAAATTCCCGCAACAGGCGATCCACAATAATTTCCAGATGCAATTCTCCCATTCCGGAAATCAGCGTCTGACCGGTTTCTTCATCCGTAGAAACCCGGAAAGTAGGATCTTCATCGCTCAGCTTTGCCAGCGCATCTCCCAGCTTATCGGCATCGGCTTTCGTTTTGGGCTCAATGGCCACCGAAATCACCGGCTCCGGAAACTTCATGGATTCCAGAACGATGGGCTTGTTGGGATCGCACAAGGTATGCCCGGTCCGCGTGGCTTTTAACCCCACCGCGGCGGCAATATCACCGGTGAAGACTTCGTCAATATCCTCCCGGTGGTTGGCATGCATTTGCAAAATGCGCCCCAGACGTTCCTTTTTACCCGTATTGGAATTGTAAACGTAGGAACCGGCTTTTACCGAACCGGAATATACCCGAAAAAAGGTCAATTTTCCGACATATGGATCTGTCATGACTTTAAATGCCAGAGCGGTAAAGGGGGCATCGTCGGACACTTCCCGAATCACTTCTTTTTCCGTCCGGGGGTCAATTCCTTTTACCGCCGCAATATCCAGCGGGGACGGCAGGTAATCAATCACCGCATCCAACAGACGCTGAACCCCTTTATTCTTAAATGCAGACCCCAGCAATACCGGCACCAGATGATTGGAAAGCGTTCCCTTACGAATTGCCGCCTTCAACTCTTCTTCCGTAATTTCTTCGCCTTCAAAATACTTTTCCATCAACTGATCATCAAATTCTGCGGCGGCTTCCACCAGGACGGTCCGGTATTCTTCTGCTTTTTCAAGCATATCGCGAGGAATTTCTTCCTCATACCACTTGGTACCCAGGGTGCTTTCGTCGTAAATAACCGCCTTCATTTTGATCAGATCGACCAGGCCGTTAAACATATCGCCTTCCCCAATGGGAATCTGCACCGGCACCGGATGCGCACCCAGTCGCACCTTAATCATTTCCACCACGTTGTAAAAATCCGCACCCACGCGGTCCATTTTATTCACAAAAGCAATGCGAGGTACGCCGTATTTATCTGCCTGACGCCACACGGTTTCAGACTGTGGCTCCACGCCACCCACGGCACAAAACAGCGCCACCGCGCCATCCAGCACCCGCAGGGAGCGCTCCACCTCCGCCGTAAAATCCACGTGGCCGGGCGTATCAATAATATTTATGCGATGATCCCGCCAGAAGCAGGTTGTAGCTGCGGACGTAATAGTAATTCCGCGTTCCTTTTCCTGCTCCATCCAGTCCATTGTGGCGGAACCTTCATGCACTTCACCCATCCGGTGAAGACGACCGGTGTAAAACAAAATACGTTCCGTGGTTGTCGTCTTCCCGGCATCTATATGTGCCATTATGCCGATATTTCTCAGCTTTTCTAACGGAAATCGCTTCGCCATGCTTAACTACAATCCTCCAATAACCACAATTCCTAACTTACCACCGAAAATGCGCAAAGGCCTTGTTCGCTTCTGCCATTCGATGTGTATCTTCTTTCTTCTTAACCGATGAACCTTCCCCCTTGGAAGCCGCGATCAATTCGTTTGCCAACCGCTCCGCCATGGTCTTTTCCGAACGCTGCCGGGAGTACTGCACCAACCAGCGAATCGCCAACGAACGCCGACGCTTTTCGCGCACTTCCACCGGCACCTGGTAGGTTGCACCACCTACGCGGCGACTCCGCACTTCCAGCACAGGCATTACATTCTCCATGGCCTTCTGAAACACTTCCAACGGGTCTTTCTTGGTTTTTTCTGCAATAATATCCATTGCGGAATAGAAAATCTTCTCCGCCTTACTTTTCTTCCCTTTCAACATCAAGCCATTGATGAACTTGCTAACCAGTTCACTATGGTACTTGGGATCAGGTAAAACTTTTCGTTCCGGTGCTCTTCTACGTCTCATAGATTAACCCTGACTTTTTTCATTTCGGCTTTTTGGTTCCATACTTCGAACGACCATTGCGGCGATCTTCCACTCCGCTGGCATCCAGCGTTCCCCGAATAATGTGGTAACGCACACCCGGCAAGTCCTTCACACGACCACCGCGAATTAACACAATGGAGTGTTCCTGTAAATTGTGACCTTCACCGGGGATATATGCCGTCACTTCAATCCCATTGGTCAAACGCACACGGGCAACCTTACGTAATGCGGAATTGGGCTTTTTGGGCGTCGTGGTGTACACACGGGTACAAACGCCTCGTTTTTGAGGGCACCCACCCAATGCGGGAGCCTTATTTTTCTTCTCAATTTTTTTGCGCCCAAACCGAACTATTTGATTGATCGTTGGCAATGTTTTACCTCCTTACCTCTAAAAAGTCACAGCCACCCAATTTAATATTTTGAACATGCTTTTTCAACGAAAAATAAAAATTGCCCCGGCGCTTTATTCTGCCGGGGCCTCTTCAGAAATGGTCTCTTCTGCACCTGTTTCTTCTTTGTATTCCACGTGCAACTGACGATACTTACGGAGACCGGTACCCGCCGGAATAAGGTTCCCCACAATCACATTTTCTTTCAGACCGTAGAGGTAATCCACCTTACCGGCTACCGCAGCATCCGTCAATACACGGGTGGTTTCCTGGAAGGAAGCGGCAGAAATAAAGCTATCCGTCGAAAGCGCTGCCTGCGTAATACCCAGCAGAATGGGTTCTGCCGTTGCTGGCTCTGCCGGACGCGCTTCTGCCGGTTTTTTACCCGCTTTCTCCAGCTGGCGATTGGTGTATTCAAACTTCACCCGGTCCACCAACTGCCGTTCTTTAAAACGGGAATCACCGGGATCCGTAATGATTACCTTATTCTTAATCTTTTCATTTTCTTCCTTGAAGACAAACTTATTCACCGTATCGCCTTCCAGGAAGCGGGTATCGCCGCTATCCAGCACTTTCACCCGTTGCATCATCTGGCGCACAATAATTTCGATGTGCTTATCGTTTATCCGCACACCCTGCAACCGGTACACTTCCTGAATTTCATTCAACAGGTATTCCTGAACCTTATTGGGACCCAGAATCTGCAGGATGTCCTGCGGAGCAATAGCCCCATCGGTTAACATATCCCCTGCACGTACGTGGTCCCCATTGTGCACCAGCACGTGTTTACTGTAGGGCACCAGGTATTTTTGGTTTCAATAGAGCCTTCCACGGTAATTTCACGGATACCGCGTTTAATGGGACCAAACCGAACAATACCATCAATTTCACTGACAATGGCCTGTTCTTTGGGTTTGCGGGCTTCAAACAATTCGGCTACCCGCGGCAACCCACCGGTAATATCCCGTGTTTTCCCAATTTCCCGCGGTATTTTGGCCAGAATCTGCCCCGGTTTCACCTCATCGCCGTCGTTCACCAAAATGTGAGCTTTCTGCGGCAGAATGTAAGTGGCCAGTTCGTTGCCTTCTTCGTCCAGAATTGCAATATGCGGACTCAGGTTCTTATTCCTGGCTTCAATAACCATGCGCTGTTTCTGCAGCGTCTGCTCGTCCACTTCTTCCCGCATGGTGACGTTTTCAATCAGGTCCACAAATTTCACCCGGCCACCTTTTTCCGTGAGAATGACGGACGAATAGGGGTCCCATTCAAAAAGGACTTTCCCTTTTTCTACCTTATCCCCGTCATTCACATAAATTTTTGCCCCGTAGGGAACATTGTAGTGGGTAATGGAACGACCACTGTCATCCAGGATGTGAATCTTCCCGTTTCGGCTCAGGGACAATTTAACCTTTTCCACTTCGCCTTCTTCGTTCTCCAGTTCCGTTTCCAGGAAGCGCACATCTTCAAACTTAATGGTACCCGGAATACGGGCCACAACTTCCGATTCCGCTGCAATACGCCCCGCCGTACCACCGATGTGGAATGTCCGCAGGGTAAGCTGCGTACCGGGTTCGCCGATACTTTGCGCCGCCATCACACCAACTGCTTCGCCAATGTCCACCAGGCGGCCGGTGGCCAGATTGCGACCATAACACAGGGCGCATACCCCGCGGGTCGATTCGCAGGTTAATACGGAGCGAATGCGAATGGATTCAATCACCGATTCGTCAATTTTCCGGGCAATTTCTTCGTCAATCATTTGCCCGGCTTTAACAATCAATTCCCCGCTTAACGGGTCGTACACATCATCCACGGAAACCCGACCCAACACACGTTCAGAAAGCGGCTCAATAACTTTTTCGCCTTCTTTAATGGCCGTGGTTTCAATACCCATAATGGTGCCGCAGTCGTATTCCGAAATCATCACATCCTGCGCCACATCAACCAGACGACGGGTCAGGTAACCGGCATCGGCTGTTTTCAATGCCGTATCTGCCAGACCTTTCCGGGCACCGTGGGTGGAAATAAAGTATTCCTGTACGGACAATCCTTCAAAGAAATTGGCCGTAATGGGGTTTTCAATAATTTCACCGGTCTGACCGGTTAAGCTCTTTTGCGGCTTGGCCATCAAACCACGCATACCGGCCAGCTGGCGAATCTGTTCCCGACTACCACGCGCCCCGGAGTGGGACATCATGTAAAGGGAATTGAAACCGTCTTTGTGGGTTTCCAACAAGCGGAACAACTCCATGGAAACTTCATCGGTAACCCGCGTCCAGATGTCGATAACCTTGTTGTAGCGTTCACCGTCCGTAATGAGACCCATCCGATACTGTTCTTCCAGTTGCTGGACCTCTTCGTACGCCTTTTCGATAATCTCATATTTTCGTTTGGGGATAACCACATCATCCAGCCCAATGGACGAGCCGGCGATGGTGGCATAATGGAAGCCCAGTTCTTTCAGTGCATCCAGAAATTCCACCGTCCGGAGGTTGTCCGTCCTTAACAGAACCTGCCCAACCAGGTTTTCCAGAGATTTTTTGGTCATCAACTGATTGACAAACCCCAGCTCATCGGGAACAATCTGGTTAAAGATGACCCGACCAACCGTGGTTTCAATCAGCTCGCCTTTATAGCGCACTTTGATAATGGCATGAATGCCCACTTTGCCATCATTAAACGCAATCAGGACTTCTTCCGGGGAGGCAAAGACTTTTCCTTCGCCTTTCTCCCCTTTACGTTCTTTGGTTAAATAGTAGCTTCCCAGCACCATGTCCTGACTGGGCGTTGCCAGCGGTCGCCCATTCGCCGGAGACAAGATATTGTGGGAAGACAACATCAGCAGCCGTGCTTCCATCTGAGCTTCAAAGCTCAGGGGAACGTGCACCGCCATCTGGTCACCGTCGAAGTCAGCATTAAATGCTGCACAAACCAGCGGGTGAATTTCGATGGCTTTCCCTTCAATGAGCACCGGTTGAAATGCCTGAATCCCCAGACGGTGCAACGTGGGAGCACGGTTCAACAGGACAGGATGATCTTTAACAATTTCTTCCAGAATTTCAAACACCACCGCATCGCGACGTTCCACAATGCGCTTGGCGGATTTCACGGTCTTGGCAATTTTCCGATCCTGCAGTTTGCGAATGATAAAGGGCTTGAACAGCTCCACCGCCATTTCTTTGGGCAAACCGCATTCGTAAAGTTTCAGCTTGGGACCCACCACAATCACCGAACGACCGGAGTAGTCCACGCGTTTACCCAGCAAGTTCAGGCGGAAGCGGCCCTGTTTTCCGCGCAGCATGTCGGAAAGGGATTTTAACGGCCGATTGCCGTCGCTGCGCACTGCGGTGGTGCGTTTGGTGTTGTCGAACAACGCATCCACAGCTTCCTGCAGCATGCGTTTTTCATTCCGCAAAATGACTTCCGGCGCGCGGATATCGATTAGTTTCTTGAGGCGGTTATTGCGAATAATCACCCGCCGATACAGGTCGTTCAAATCCGACGTGGCAAAGCGGCCACCTTCCAGCGGAACCAGAGGGCGCAATTCCGGCGGAATCACCGGAATCACATCCAGCACCATCCATTCCGGCTTATTTTTGTATTCGCCGTTTTCCTTGGTTCGGAAGGCTTCCACCACTTTCAGCCGTTTCAGGGCTTCCAGCTTTTTCTGCTGAGAACGCTCCGTTTTTAGCTGAGTGCGCAACTGATCAGACAACGCTTCTACATCAATCTGACGCAGCAGGTCGCGGATGGCTTCACCGCCCATTTTGGCGATGAACTTATCCGGGCTGTCATCGGGCAAATTCTTTTCTTCCGGGGACAGGCCTTCCATAATGTCCATATATTCTTCTTCCGTCAGCAAATCACCCGGCTGTAACCCGGTGCTGCCCGGTTGAACCACCGCATATTTTTCGTAATAAATAACCTTTTCCAGTTCCTTGGGCGAAATGTTCAACAGGTAGCCGATTTTAGAGGGTGTAGAACGCACATACCAGATATGCACAATGGGAACCGCCAGGCTGATATGCCCCATGCGTTCCCGCCGTACGGCTTTGGTGGTCACTTCCACACCGCAGCGGTCACAGATAATTCCTTTGTATCGGATGCGTTTGTACTTACCGCAATGACATTCCCAATCCTTTACCGGCCCAAAAATTTTCTCACAGAACAACCCATCTTTTTCCGGCTTGAACGACCGGTAATTGATGGTTTCCGGTTTGGTAACTTCCCCGTAACTGCGTTCCAGAATGGTACTTGGGGAAGCCAGGCCGATTGAAATTTTTGAGATTTGACCTTTTTGAGATAATGTTTCCAAGTCAACCATCTCCTTTAAAATTTTGTTTAATTGTTCAGGAAATAATCTACAACAATACGGGACGGAAGGCGGATCATTCCACCTTCACATCCAACCCTAATCCCTGTAACTCTTTAACCAACACGTTGAAAGACTCTGGTCGACCTGGTTCCGGTAGATTATCTCCTTTCACAATCGATTCGTAAACCTTGGTTCGGCCCTGCACGTCATCACTCTTGTAGGTCAGGATTTCCTGCAGTGTGTGTGCCGCACCATAGGCTTCCAACGCCCACACTTCCATTTCTCCGAATCGCTGACCCCCAAACTGCGCTTTACCACCCAGCGGCTGTTGGGTTATCAGGGAGTAAGGTCCAATGGAACGGGCATGAATTTTATCATCCACCATGTGGGACAATTTCATCATGTAAATATACCCAACGGTCACTTCCTGATCGAACGGTTCACCCGTCTGCCCGTTGTAGATTTTCATTTTACCGGTCAATGGCAATCCGGCTTTGCGGAGTTCATCCAGCACTTCTTCATAGGTGGCGCCATCAAACACCGGCGTAGCGTAGAATTTATCCAGAATTTTTCCGGCCCACCCCAGGGTGGTTTCAAAAATTTGTCCCAGATTCATACGGGACGGCACACCCAGCGGGTTGAGCACGATATCCACCGGCGTTCCATCGGGCAAAAAGGGCATATCCTCAATCGGAACGATTTTGGACACCACCCCTTTGTTTCCGTGGCGACCGGCCATTTTATCGCCCACTTTCAGCTTACGCTTTTGGGCGACATATACTTTGGCCAACTGCACAATACCGGGGGGCAATTCATCCCCTACCATAATTTTGTGCTTTTCCGTTCGAAGCTCGTTTTCAATTTCCCGCAGCAGCGTCTTGTATTCCGAAAACAGCCGACGGACCAGTTCGTTCTTGGCATCATCTTCGAACCAGGGTTCCAGGTAATCCACCAGATCAATTTCCACTTTGTCGAACGTTTTGGCCGTAATTTTGCCACCCTTCTTCACCAGCACCTTATCGTTACGGGTTTTAATACCCAGGGTGGGTTCATCTTTGAATTTTTCGTACAGGTAATTCTTTAACCGCTGCTGGATGCTGGCAATTCGTTCTTCCGCTTCCTTTTCCAGCTGCTCAATTTTCTTTTTATCTTCCTTCTTGGTCTTGGGATCTTTTTTCTTCCGGGAAAAGAGCTTCGCGTCAATGACAATACCTTCCATTCCGGCCGGTACTTTCAAAGAAGCATCTTTGACATCCCCGGCTTTACTACCGAAAATCGCCTTCAGCAGTTTTTCTTCCGGCGTGGGTTCCGTTTCCCCTTTGGGGGTTACTTTACCAACCAGAATATCACCGGGCTTTACCTCTGCACCAATCCGGATAATTCCATTTTCATCCAGGTTTTTGGTCGCTTCTTCGCTGACGTTGGGAATTTCCCGCGTTAGTTCTTCTTCGCCCCGCTTGGTATCCCGCACCTGAATTTCAAATTCCTCGATGTGAATGGAGGTGTACACATCATCGCGCGCAATTCGTTCGGAAATCACAATGGCGTCTTCAAAATTGTACCCGTTCCAGGGCATGAAGGCCACCAGCACATTCCGACCCAGCGCCAGTTCACCGCGATCCGTAGCAGGCCCATCGGCCAGCACCTGGCCTTTCTTAACTTCGTCCCCTTCGTTCACCAGGGGCCGCTGATTAATGCAGGTATTCTGGTTGGTGCGCACGAACTTCAGCAGACGGAATTCCTTGCGTTCTGCTTCGCCGGTTAAAATCTGCCGCGGTTCCTCTTCGCTACCCGGATTGACCCGGATGACGATTTTCTCCGCATCGACCTTTTCCACCACACCATCCACATCGGAAATCACCAGTGCACCACTGTCGCGGGCAATTTTACTTTCCATTCCCGTACCCACAATGGGGGCTTCCGGGCGCATCAGCGGCACTGCCTGGCGCTGCATGTTGGAACCCATCAGAGCACGGTTGGCGTCGTCATGTTCCACAAAGGGAATCAACGAAGCCGATGCCGAAAGGATTTGATTGGAAGATACGTCAATGTACTGCACCTCTTCCGGCGGCACGACCAGAAAATCGCCCCGTTTACGCACTTTTACCAAGCTTTTGGTAAACTTCCCGGTTTTCGGATCCACCGGCGCGTTGAACTGGGCAATCACCACCCGTTCTTCATCATCCGCGGAAAGGTACTCAATTTCATCCGTTACGCGACCATCGACCACCTTGCGATACGGTGTTTCAATAAACCCGAATTCGTTCACCCGCGCCAGAATGGACAGAGAGGAAATCAACCCGATATTGGGCCCTTCAGGCGTTTCAATGGGACACAGCCGTCCGTAATGGGTGTAGTGAATATCGCGCACCTCAAATCCTGCACGTTCACGGGTTAACCCACCGGGACCCAAAGCACTCATACGGCGCTTATGGGTTAATTCCGACAGCGGGTTGGTCTGGTCCATGAACTGGGATAACTGCGATGTACCAAAGAAGGTATTAATCACGGAGGTAACCGCACGGGCATTCACCAAATCCTGCGGGGTTAATGTTTCCGCATCCCCCAGGTTCATGCGTTCCTTAATAGTCCGCGCCATACGGGTTAAACCCAGATTAAACTGGGCAGCCAACTGCTCACCCACGGTCCGCACCCGACGGTTCCCCAGATGGTCAATGTCATCCGTGGACCGCAACCCTTCCCGCAACTCAATCAGATAACGAATAATGGCGACAAAATCATCCAGGGTCAGAACGGTGGTTTCGTAATCAATATCCAGCCCCAGCTTCTTATTCAACCGATACCGACCTACGGCACCCAGTTCATAGCGTTTGGGGTTAAAGAACATCTTCTTCAGCAGATCCCGTGCGGTGTCCATATCAGGCGGCTCGCCGGAACGCAACAATTCGTAAATAGTGCGCAGTGCCTGTTCTTCGGTTTTGGCCGGATCTTTCTGCAGCGTATTCAACACAATATTGGGCATGGACGGATCGTTGGGACGGGCCAACTTAATCGTTTTTACCCCGGCGCTTTTCAGCGCTTCGATGGTTTCCTCATCCAGTTCCGTTCCGGCCTCCACCAGCACTTCGCCCGTTTTTTCATCCACCACGTCATCCACGACCTTCCGTCCCACCAGCGACAGGGTGTCCATTTCCTGGAGATTCACTTCATCGATCAGGTCAAACAGCTCCAGGATTTCCTTGTCCGTCTTAAACCCTAACGCGCGCAGAAAGGTGGTAACATAAAACTTCTTTTTGCGGTCAATGTAGACGTGGAGATTATCGTTTACATCCGTCATAAATTCCACCCAGCTCCCGCGGAAGGGAATAATACGGGCGGAATAAATTTTAGACCCGTTGGGGTGGATGCTTTCATCAAAAAATACACCGGGTGCCCGATGCAATTGGTTGACGATAACGCGTTCGGCACCGTTAATCACAAAGGTGCCGCGCTCCGTCATGTAGGGAATATTCCCAAGGTACACATCCTGTTCGATGGTTTCGGTGTATTCATCCGTTTCCCCGGTGGGGTCTTTAATGGACAGCCGCAATTTTGCCTTTAACGGCACGGCATACGTCAAGCCCCGTTCCCGGCATTCCTGGACACTGTATTTGGGTTTATCCAGGTAATATTCCACAAAATCCAGGATGAAATTTTCCCGGCTGTCCACAACCGGGAAAATGCTCAAGAAGACCGCTTGTAAACCACGGTCTTCTCGTTCGCCAGGGGCTTTATCTTCTTGAATAAATTCCGCAAACGATTCTTTTTGAATAGCCAGCAAATCCGGATATTCAACAATCGTGGGAATCTTTGAAAATGAATGTCGCTTAATTAAGCTTTGTGTTTTCAAAGAAACCACCTCTTTTTAATCTAAATTATTTAATTTCAACAGTAGCACCCACTTCTTCGAGCTGCTTTTTGATTTCCTCGGCTTCTGCCTTGGAAACGCCTTCTTTCACAGCTTTGGGGGCGCTTTCTACCAATTCCTTGGCTTCCTTTAAGCCCAGGTTGGTAATGGCACGGACCACCTTGATGACCTGAATCTTCTGGGAACCGATGTCCTTCAGAATCACATCGAAATCGGTTTTTTCTTCAGCAGCCGCTTCGCCACCGGCGGCACCTGCACCCGCTACCGGCATTGCTACAGGAGCAGCAGCGGTAACCCCAAACTTTTCTTCAATTTCCTTAATCAGCTCCGAGATTTCCAACATGGTGGCCTTTTCCAAATATGCCAACACGTCTTCACGAGTAATATCAGCCATTTCTTACTTACCTCCAATTATGGTAATTTACTTAAACCACTTATTTTTTGCTTTCTTCCAAAGCTTTTAAAACACCAATTAATTTCGTCATACTGGCTTGCAACGTACCCACCAATTTGCTCATGGGGGCATTTAACATTCCCACCAGCGTACCCAACAATTCCTCCCGGGAAGGCAATTTGGCCAAAGCCGCTACCTGTTCCGGGGGCACAATTTTCCCTTCAAAATAGGCGGCTTTGATTTTCAGCACTTCTTGATCCAGGCCTTCATCCTTGCGGAATTTTTCAATGACTTTGATGGGTTTGGTGGGGTCATCATAACTGATGGCATAGGAATTTACGCCAACCAAAAACTGCTCCATTTCCTCAATTCCGGCATTGCGTACGGAAAGCCGGGCCAGAGTGTTCTTTACCACCTTGTAGTCCACATTCGCCTGCTTAAATTCCTTACGCAGTTTGGTAATCTGGTTCACCGTAATCCCCTGGAAATCCGCCAGGAAAATACTCTGTGCCCGGGAAAACTTTTCCGTCATTTCCTGGACAATCTGTTCCTTTTGTGGTGTCGGCATTGGTCACTACCTCAAACTTTACTGTTAGTCTTGATATTCTTGCGGATTCGTTACCAGCTTGATACCGGGACCCATGGTATTGGAAATATGAATGCTTTTCAAATACGTCCCCTTTGCGGATGCGGGTTTCAGGCGAATAATGGTTTGCACCAGCGTTTTAATATTATCCTTCAGCTTATCCGGCTCAAAAGAGGCCTTTCCTACACCGGTATGCACAATTCCGGTTTTATCCACCCGGAAATCAATTTTACCGGCCTTTACCTCTTTGACGGTGCGCCCAACATCCATGGTAACCGTACCGCTTTTGGGACTGGGCATTAATCCCCGGGGTCCCAGAATCCGCCCCAGCTTGGCAATATCTTTCATGACATCGGGTGTGGCGATAACCACATCAAAATCAAACCACCCTTGCTGGATTTTTTCGATGTATTCATCGAATCCCACATAATCCGCACCCGCTTCTTCGGCTTCTTTGGCTTTTTCCCCTTTGGCCAGAACCAGCACCCGAACTTCTTTACCCAGGCCATGGGGCAGAGATACGGTACCGCGTACCACCTGGTCCGCATGACGCGGGTCTACACCCAGGCGTACGGCGATTTCCACCGTTTCGTCGAATTTTGCCGAAGCCGTTTTCTTAATTAAATCAATTGCTTCGTCCAGCGTGTATTCGCGCTTTTCAATGAGCTTCGAAATTTCACGATATCTTTTGCTACGCTTTTTCATGGATTGCCTCACTACAAATGATTATCATTCAACAACCTCAATCCCCATACTACGCGCTGTACCTTCAATGATACGCATGGCAGCGTCAATATCAGTTGCATTTAAATCGGGCATTTTAGTTTTTGCAATTTCTTCCACCTGGGCGCGGGTTACCTTCCCCACCTTGTTTTTATTGGGCTCTCCGGATCCCTTTTCCAGTCCGGCGGCTTTCAACAATAAGGTAGAAGCCGGCGGGGTTTTGGTAATAAATGAAAAGGACCGGTCGGCATACACGGTGATTTCCACCGGGATGATATAGCCCATTTTATCCTGCGTGCGGGCATTGAATGCCTTGCAGAATTCCATAATATTCACACCGTGTTGCCCCAGGGCCGGACCTACAGGTGGAGAGGGATTTGCCTGCCCGGCGGGAATTTGCAATTTAATGAAGCCAATTACTTTCTTTGCCATTGGTCATACCTATTTAATTTATTTTTCCAGCTCAACTTGCAAAAAGTCTAACTCCACTGGTGTGGGACGTCCGAAAATACTAACCAGCACCTTGACCTTTTTCTTTTCTTCGTTAATCTCTTCCACAACACCGGTAAAATCCGCAAACGGTCCGTCAATAACACGAATGGTATCGCCGACCTGAAAGGGAACCTCCACTTTTTCCACTGACGTTTCCTGACGCTCAATTTTGCGCAGAATGGCTTCCACTTCTTCGGGCTTCACTTCCTGCGGTTTATTCCGGGGACCTACAAAGCCAATAACACCTGGTGTTTCCTGCACAACCGGGGCGGTTTTGTTATTGTATTCCATTTCAATCAGAATGTAGCCCGGGAAAAACACTTTATTTTTAATGCGCTTCTTCCCGTTGTGCATTTCCAATACCGGTTGCGAAGGTACAATAATGCGTCCAAAGAACTCTTCCATTCCCTTAAGTTCAATATTGTTTTCCAGGTGCGCTTTGACTTTATTTTCCTGTCCCGAAATAACGCGCAATGTGTACCATTTTTTTGCCACGACAATTATTCCTTTGGCTTAATATAGATGTTTGACAACAAAGGAAACGATTTGGTCCACGACGAAAATGTAAAACGTAAAGAGCGCCGAAATCACAATCACCACTACACTGGAATTGACCAACTGTTCCCACGTCGGCCACGAGACCTTTCGCATTTCAACAATGACGTCATCAATGAATGATTTTGCTTTGTCTATAAACTTCATTTTCGCATCTCACACCATTTTTGCATTAAAAAACTCATTAATTGGGTAGCAGGCCTGGAGGGACTCGAACCCCCAACCCCCGGTTTTGGAGACCGGTGCTCTAGCCAATTGAGCTACAGGCCTAACCCAACTAACGAGTTACCGAGTTTCTTTGTGAATCGTATGCTTATTACAGTATCTGCAATACTTCTTATACTCCACGCGCTGTGGATGCTTCCGCTTATTCTTGGTCGTGGTGTAATTACGATGCTTACAGACCGTACACTCTAAGGTAATAATCTCACGCACTTTCTCATTCCCACTTGTTTACGCGTTCGGTGAATTATTCGATGATCTCGGTAACCACACCGGCTCCAACCGTACGGCCACCCTCGCGAATCGCGAAGCGCAATTCTTTTTCCAGAGCGATGGGCTTCAACAGGTTCACTTCCATTTCGATGTTGTCACCCGGCATCACCATTTCCACACCTTCCGGCAACTTAATTTCGCCGGTCACGTCGGTGGTCCGGAAGTAGAACTGCGGCCGATATCCGGTGAAGAACGGCGTATGACGTCCACCTTCTTCCTTCTTCAACACGTACACATTGGCTTTGAACTTGGTATGCGGGGTAATGGAGCCCGGCGCTGCAACGACCATACCGCGTTCCAGTTCATCCTTTTCCACACCGCGCAGCAACAACCCAACGTTGTCACCCGCAATACCTTCATCCAGAATTTTGCGGAACATTTCAATACCGGTCACAACGGTCTTACGATGGGCACCCAGCCCAACGATTTCCACTTCATCACCAACTTTTACTTTACCACGTTCAATACGACCGGTACCCACAGTACCACGACCGGTAATGGAGAACACGTCTTCCACCGGCATCAGGAAGGGTTTGTCCACATCACGTTCCGGAACCGGGATGTATTCATCCAGCGCATCCACCAGTTCCTGAATGGGCTTGGTGGCTTCCGGGTCATCCGGATTTTGCAGTGCCAGCAGTGCGCTACCGCGAATAACCGGCACTTCATCTCCCGGAAAATCGTAACTGCTCAGCAATTCCCGAACTTCCAGCTCCACCAGATCCAGCAACTCGGGATCATCCACCTGGTCCACTTTATTTAAGAACACAACGATATAAGGCACGTTTACCTGACGCGCCAACAGAATGTGTTCACGGGTTTGCGGCATGGGACCATCTGCAGCGCTAACCACCAGAATAGCACCGTCCATCTGCGCCGCACCGGTAATCATGTTTTTCACATAGTCAGCGTGACCCGGACAGTCCACGTGGGCATAATGCCGTTTATCGGATTCGTATTCCACGTGGGCAGTTGCAATGGTGATACCACGTTCCTTTTCTTCCGGAGCATTATCGATATCATCGAATTCGCGCTCCTGAGCCATCCCCTTGCGCGCCAGATACTTGGTAATGGCGGCGGTCAGGGTGGTCTTACCATGGTCCACGTGACCAATCGTACCCACGTTAACATGGGGTTTCGTTCTTTCAAACTTTTGCTTGGCCATCGGTTTTCCTCCAAAACTTTGTGAGATTTAACTTAATGTTTTCTTAATTCTTACGACTATTATATCTATTGCCACATTAAAGCAACCTTTAAAAAACCCAATAAAAAAGAGCCCACGACCGGATTTGAACCGGTGACCTCATCCTTACCAAGGATGTGCTCTACCGACTGAGCTACGTGGGCTTATTCATCAGGCAGCGCGCCTTTTAGCGCCGCCACCTGGAGCGGGAGACGGGACTCGAACCCGCGACCAACGGCTTGGAAGGCCGTGACTCTACCAACTGAGTTACTCCCGCCTATTTTCGTGCCTCCAACTCCTCGCTCGATCACCCAGTCGTTTGGCACATTGCCAATCCTTGGTCGAGCTAACCAGTGGGGAGGGGAGGATTCGAACCTCCGAAGGCATCAGCCGCCAGATTTACAGTCTGGTGCGTTTGACCGCTTCGCTACCTCCCCAGACCTTTCGCTGAGCTGGCGAAGGGACTCGAACCCCCAACCGGCTGATTACAAATCAGCTGCTCTACCAGTTGAGCTACGCCAGCCCGTCTAACTTTGAGCCCCATAATTTAATAAACCAATTACAAGGCGCAACAGAAAAAATAAATTTTCATCCCGCCTGCTGCACCCCACAATATATGCCTTCCGGAACAGAAGGTTCCCCAGCGTTCTGAATTATTTATTTAGGGGTGCTGTTGTTACCCTTCCGGTTGCGGCTCCACTGCAGCGGAAATCTTTTGCGCCGGCAATTGGCGAAGAAGTTCCGGGGCCGGTGTACTCACAAGTTTCATAATGCGAACGTATTCCAGCTGGTTCCGGGCCGTGGAAAACCCTGCGTCCACGGCAATTGCCTGTTGGTAGTATCCCTCCGCCGCTGCATAATCCCCCACATCTTCGGCGCTCAGTCCCAGACCAAACAGGCGCAATGCCTCAATGCTGGCAGTGGGGTAAAAATGAAGCGCCTCCCGCTCCTGCACCGTTAGTCGAATATCCATTTCCTTTAACAATGCCAGCACCAACTGCTTCTGCAACTGAAAAAAGCGGGTAATATCTCCGGAACGGGTAACAAACTCCAGGGATTCCGTTTGGGGATGAATCACCGCCGCGCGAAGCTGCACCTCTGCCCCATTTCGGAAGGCGATGCTACCCACAACAACCCGGCCGCCCCCTATGGCATTTTGCACTTTCTCAACCACCGCCCGATTCACCGGAATATTTTCCGAGAGGGAAAGGGCACGGAACAGGGCTTGCTGCTCCAGATCGGCGGTAACACGCAATCGGGAAATTTGCTCCAGATCCCGCGTAACAACTTGTGTTAATGCACGCCCAATGCCATTCCACGCTTCGGCATTGGTTTGGATGTAAAACGGAAGCACCACGACATGGCCCGGAACGAATTCCCAGTAGGTATTGACGGGTTTTGTGGCCGCCTTTCGGTACTGGTTCTCCAGAATTCGCGCCGCCATCCAATGATACCGCCCCCGCATGAGTTGCCGAAAATACTCCCCGGCCGGCAAATTCACAAAACGGGAATAAATTTGAAAGGCCAACATATCCTTATCGAGTAATTCAAAGGTTAATCCCAGGTAAAACAACGTCCTGGGATCTTTCGGCTGTTGTTTATACGCCTCAATTAAATATTTCCGTGCAGAGGTATAATCACCGTTGTACAATGCCTCTATTCCCTGAGCCTGCCAGGAGGACGCATGGTTCACGGTGGCCGGTGCGGCCGTCCGGTTTCGCAGCCCCCCGGAAGAGCACGCCAGAAACACCAGGAACAGCACCGAGACGAAGGAAAATCCCATGGGGTTTAATTTCATATTTCGAAAACCTCTGTTTTGGTTTTGAAGGTGCTTTAAATTTAATACACTTCTACTGCTCTCAAAGGGCTTTTTGGATATTTTGTGTTTAAATGGTACGTTAAAATTTTTAATTACTCCTTGTCTTTTTTGGTTATTTTAAAATAGTTTAATGCTATTGAATCAAATCCCAACGGAGGCCACAACATGCAGTACGGTGTTATCAAATATTATGATCCCATTAAAGGATTTGGGTTTATCCTTACCGAAGAGGAAGATGAAATTTACTTTTCCGAAAAAGACATTCACCCCAAATCCCGAAATATCCAGCCCCGGGAGGGCTTAAAGGTGGGGTTCGATTTAAAGCGGGAAATAAAGGGAGACCGCGCGGTTAATGTCCGATTCTTAAAATAAAGAAAACAGGCGGTTAAACCGAAATTTATGAATGGAATAAAACAACGGGAATACGATGCCACAGGCGAACCGTAAAATAACCAATATCGGTTTCATTTCCACGCGCATTGCCGGCACGGATGGCGTGTCCCTGGAAATCACCAAATGGGCTGATGTTCTGGAACAGAATCACTTCAATTGCTTTTATTTTGGGGGTAAGCTGGATCGTCCCGCAGAACGAAGTTTTCTGGTGGAAGAAGCGTTCTTTGAGCACCCAGAAATCGTTAAAATTAATGAATACAGCTTTGGACGGCATACCCGCCCCCGGGAAATCAGCGAACTGGTACAGGGCTTAAAGGATTACCTGAAACAAAAAATTTACGAATTTGTACAGGCGTTTGACATTCACTTGATTATCCCGGAAAATGCACTGGCCATTCCCATGAACATTCCCTTAGGCCTGGCATTAACCGAATTTATTGCGGAAACCGGCATTCCCACTATTGCGCATCATCATGATTTTTACTGGGAACGGGATCGCTTTTTAGTCAACGGGGTGATGGACTATATTGACCGCTCCTTTCCCCCCTTTCTCCCCAGCATCAGCCATGTGGTCATTAACTCCATTGCCAGTGAACAACTGAGCCATCGCAAGGGCATTTCCAATACATTAATTCCCAATGTGCTGGATTATGCCCATCCCCCCAAAATTAAAACCGAGCATTGCAAAAAGTTACGGCAACTGATTGGCCTGAAAGACGATGATTTGTTTATTTTGCAACCCACCCGAATTGTGCCCAGAAAATGGATTGAACGGGCAGTGGAAATTGTGTATCTCATGAAGTTGCCCAATCCCAAGCTGGTCATTTCCCATGCCAGTGGCGATGAAGGGGATACGTACTTCAAGCGAGTTATGGAGTACGCCAAAAACCTGGGGGTGGAAATCGTTGCCATTGACCATTTGATCGGGCCCGAACGCACCGACGGCCAGCAGCCCATATTCACGATTGGGGATGTGTATTCCTGCGCGGATCTGGTGACCTACCCTTCCGGCTATGAAGGGTTTGGTAATGCCTTTCTGGAGGCCATTTATTACCGCAAACCCATCGTGGTAAACCGGTATTCCATTTACATCGTGGACATTGAACCCAAGGGATTCGACGTGATTACCATCGATGGTTTCGTAACCCAGGAGACTATCGATCGCATCTGGGGCGTGCTTAAAAATCCCCAGCGTCAGCAGCAAATGATTGAAACCAACTACCAGAAGGCATTGAAATATTTTTCCTATGAAGTGCTGGAGCGGCGTCTTCTGTACCTGATACGGGAATTTGAAAAAGACCACGGGGCACTATAATGAATCCATTAAATATTGCCTTGCTTCACTATTCCTGCCCACCGGTTGTGGGCGGGGTGGAAGAAGTGGTGCGTCAGCAGGCGCTCCTTTTTAAACGGTATTACCAGAACGTGAAAGTGTTTGCCGGGGACGGCGGCCAATTTTCCAATGAGTTCGAGGTGGAAATTAACCCCCTCCTGGGCTCCCGCAACAAAAGCATTTTGCGAGCCCATCAGGCGCTGCGGGAAGGGAACGAGGAATACGTGGAACAACTGGCACTGAAAATTTACAAATACCTGAAAGAAGCACTTCAGGGCTTCGACGTCCTGATCGCCCACAATGTATTAACCATGCGGTACAATCTGCCCCTCACATTTGCCCTGTTTCGGCTGGCACAGGAAAATCTGCTTCCCATTATCAGCTGGAATCACGATTCACCGTATTTTTATGACGACCACCCGGATTATCTGGACACCAGTCCCTGGATTATCCTCAAAAAATTTCACCGCAAAATTTTTTACGTGGTGATTTCCGAAAGCCGAAAACAACAGTTCGCCCAGCTGTACGGCTCCCGTGAACACATTTACGTGGTTCCCAATGGCGTTGACCCTATTGCCTTTTTCCGCCTTGACCCGCTAACCGTACGGCTTATCCAGGAAGAAAAACTTTTTGAGGCGGATTTAATTCTGGTTCAACCTTCCCGCTTACATCCCCGAAAAAATATTGAGCTATCCATCCGGGTGACCCATGCGCTGCATCAGCAGGGCGTTAATGTCCGATTTTTGTTAACCGGCGCGTACGACCCCCACGAGGCGAAAACGGTGGAATATTACCGGAAACTGGTCGGTCTTGCCCGTGAGCTGGGCATTGCAAAGCAGGTGATTATTGTAGCGGAGTACAAATTCAAAAGCGGCCAGAAAATTACTGCCGACCGCATTCGGATTCGTGATTTGTACCTGATTGCCGATGCCCTTTACATGCCCAGTTTACAGGAAGGTTTTGGTATCCCCCTTCTGGAAGCCGGGATGATCAAACTCCCCATTATTTGCTCCCGCATCCCACCTTTTGAAGAAATTGGCGGTCAGGATGTTGTCTTCTTTGATTTAAATGAGTCCCCGGAACATATTGCCCGGCGTATTCTGGAATTTAAACAACGGCTGGAACCCCAGCGAATGTTCCGGCGGGTTATTAAAGAGTACACCTGGGATAACATTTACCACTACCGCCTGTATCCCCTGTTGTTACAGATTTTGGAGGAATTTCAATCGTGGCAACGATAGACCCCTGGCAACAGTTGCATCAATCCATTATCCACTGCCGGAAATGTCCCCGACTGGTGGCCTGGCGGGAAGCAGTGGCTCAACGGAAAACCCGCCGCTTTGCAGACTGGGACTATTGGGGCAAACCCGTTCCCGGTTTTGGCGACCCTCAGGCCCGATTGTGGATTATTGGGCTGGCTCCGGCCGCCCACGGGGGTAATCGTACCGGTCGCATTTTTACCGGAGACCGCAGCGGTGATTGGTTATTCCGGGCC
>WGBF01000050.1 GCA_015494485.1 bacterium
CGCCATTTGCATGGCATTTTTTGCCATGAGTGTTGCGGCGTACTTTGCCGCTTATTTTGCTTATTTTGTCGTTAAATTGAACGTATTAAGAGCCCTGAAAAGGCTGTATAAGGCGATATCCGGGCTACTAAGGTCACTTATGCTTAATTTTTACCCGTGTGGTTATATCCTTAGTAGTCCGGTGTAAGACTAAAAGATTCGATAAAACCATTTTTTTCAGCAGACCCTAACTGTAATTTCAGGAGGGCTTATGGTAAACAGGTACGCTTCCCGTAAATCGGGGATTTTCGGAGGGATACTTTTAATAATTTTTGTAATGGTAGCCACGGTGGTGGCTCAAAATGGTCCGATTAAACATGTGGGGGAAAAAAATCTTTCCGCAGCAGCATATATTCATAAGTTGCTTCGTGCCGGAAAACTTCAAATTCCGGCAGTAAGCGAGGCACCGGGTAAGGTTTTTACCCCTACCACGCCTCTTCAACCTTTATTGGCCTCTCCCAATATGATTGGGAATGTTACCATTGCAGTGGATTACGACCAAAATGCGACTCTGAATAATGGAAGTGCCACTATTCCGCCGGATCCAACCTGTGCGGTAGGGCCCAATCATTTCTTAAATGTGGTGAATGTAACGGTGGAATGGTACCGGAAAGACCGAACCCGGGAATACCAGGCTAATCTGGATGAATTTTTTGCTCCCACTTCACCAACGTATGGACTGTTTGATGCCTGGGCGTTATATGACCAGTATGAAAACCGCTACGTTATTATGGCTGTGGAACAGGACGATAATAATGAAGCCTCCTTTCTGCATATCGCTGTCTCTGATGATGATGATCCCAATGGTACATGGTATTACCAGAAGTGGGATGCCGTTGTATTGTTTGGGACGACAAAAACCTGGCCGGATTATCCGAAGCTGGGAGTTGGTCCCCAGGCACTGTATGTAACCGGTAATATGTTCGGATTTAGTTCCGGGTATCAGGGAACCCGGTTGTGGATTATTGACAAAGGTGTGGGTACCGGCGGTGTGTACGATGGCGGCACATCTACCGTTGCTGTGTATGACCCTTCTACGCTGGCAGGTTTAACTGATCAGGCATTTACGCTGCAACCGGCGCATATGTACGGTACGCCGTCCGGCACGACGGATAATTACCTGTTCAGTACGGAGTGGAGCGATGGGACCAATGATGACTTGATTTTGATCATGCGAGTGGATGATCCTTTGGGAAATTCCGGTGGGCCGAATTTCTATGCCAAGTTTGTCAATCCCGGGGAAATTCACAACAACAGCGTTGGGGTTCCAGATGCGCCGCAGAAAGACGACCCGGATCACGACCTTGATTCCGGTGATGACCGGGCCATGTTTTGCGTATGGCGCGATAACTATTTGTGGGGTGCTTTTACAACCAATCCATCTTCCGGCACGGATGCGGGTCAGGCCACTGCCTTCTGGTTCCGTGTGAACACCACAGACTGGAATGCCCTAAATCTGGATGCTTCCAGCCATATTGGTGGGGAAGATATTGCTGCCAGTACGTATACCTTTTATCCGGCCATTTTCCCCAATAAGGACAATGATGCCGTGGTGGTATTTTCCGGTTCCGGGCCCAATATTAATCCCGGTGCCTATTACGCCTTGATCAAAAATGGTACGTTGCAGGCTTTGGAGGAATTGAAAGCTGGAGAAGATTCGTATTTCCGCACATTTTTGGCCGGATTTGGCCGTAATCGCTGGGGTGATTACGGAGGCGCAGCGGTGGACCCTGTGGATGAATTAACCTTCTGGTTGTACCATGAATATGCCCTGCCCCGCGCGACCCCGGACGTTTTTGGCGAATACGGCCGCTGGGGAACAGCATTTGCGCATGTGGGAACTATTGAATCCCCGACCTACTTTTACGCCGATAATATTACCGCTTCCAGCTTGGTGTTGCACTGGAACGGGCGTTCCGCAGAATTCAAGGTAACCCAGAATGGTTCCGTTATTTTTACTGGAACCGATACCACGTTAACTGTAAATGGATTGACCGAAAACACCACCTACCAGTTTGTGGTGCGTGGCAAATCTTCCGGTGAAAATTATTTTTCCGCAGATTCTATTGTATTGTCCGTTACTACCGAACCTGCGGCTGGAAGTACCAACCCAACAGAGGTGGCTTCTGCCACGCCAACTTATTCCACTGGTAGCGGAACCTCGGAATTTGCGATCCGTCAAAGTGGCGTTTGGTTAACATTTCCGGGAGGAACCTCTCAAAGTACGCAATTTACTGCATACAAAAACAGTGGCGATCCCGGCGTAGTGGGAAGTTTACCGGCCACTGTGGACCGGATTGCCAAAGACCGGAACTGGACGGTGGTCGCTTCGGCCGGTACCAGTGTCGGCACATATAACATTCGCTTTGACCTGACCGGGGTAAGCGGTATTACCAATTTTAATACCTTGCGTATCCTGAAGCGGGATAACAGCAGCAGTCCATGGCAGGATGTGGAAACCGACCTGGGAGCAACGGTAACGTACAATGAACCCTACATCACCGTATCCGGATTAACCACGCTTTCGGATTTTGCCATTGGTGCCAGTGGGTCGGACAACCCATTGCCGGTTATGCTGAGTAGCTTTACTGCCCGGGGTGGAAACCAGCAGGTGCTGTTGCAGTGGAGAACCGAATCGGAATTCAATAATCTGGGCTTTATTATTGAACGGTCTCTTTCCAAAGACGGCCCGTTTAGCGAAATTGCCTCCTATCAGAATTACCCCCAGCTTGCGGGTCAGGGGAATAGCAATCAGCCGCATCAGTACCAGTTTACGGACCTTCAGGTAGAAAACAATAAGACGTATTATTACCGACTGGTGGATGTGGACGTAAACGGCTGGAAAACCTATCACAACGTGGTCAGTGCGACGCCCAATGTCAACGGTGTGGATATGGAAAAGGAAGATCGCATTGCCACCAAATTCGATTTGTTCCAGAATTATCCCAATCCGTTTAATCCCAGCACGACCATTACATTTTCTGTGCCTTCATCTCAGCGGGACGTTGTTCCGGTTCAGCTGATTATTTACAACAATTTGGGGCAAGCAGTGCGGCACCTGTTTGAAGGCGAGTTAGATGGTGGATTTTATAAAGTCCGTTGGGATGGAAAGGACGATGCCGGGCAAACGTTACCGTCGGGTATTTATTATGTCCAGTTCCGAACGCCGGTTCTGCAAAAAACGCAGCGCATGTTGCTCATGAAATAAGAAGCAACACTTTCAAGTTAACACGCCCGGTGGACGATGTTCTGCCGGGCGTTTTTCTTTTAATTTTGATTCGCACAAGAAATTGCTCAACTTACGGTAAATTACCGGAAATAACACAACCGTAAAACATAAACATTGGAGGATTGGCCGATGGCAAACGTACAACAATATTGGAACGAACTGGTAAACCTGGTGGTACTGTTTACCCCTAAAATCATAACGGCAGCGCTTACCCTGATTGTCGGATTGTGGATTATCCGCATTCTGGGGAATTATATGGAGAAGGCGTTGGAAAAAGGCAAGGTAGAAATTTCCCTGCAGCGGTTTCTTGTCAGCCTGGTGCGTATAGGATTAAAATTGCTGCTGCTCATTTCGGTTGCTTCCATGGTGGGTATTGCCACCACATCCTTTGTGGCGATTCTGGGTGCAGCCGGTTTAGCGGTTGGTCTGGCGTTGCAGGGTAGCCTGGCCAATTTTGCCGGTGGGGTTCTGATTTTATTATTGAAGCCGTTCAAGGTGGGGGATGTGATTCAGGCGCAGGGTTTTACCGGCAAAGTGGAAGCCATTCAAATATTTAACACGGTTTTAAAGACAGCGGATAACAAGACCATTATTATTCCCAATGGGGCGTTGTCCAACGGAAGCATTATGAATTTTTCCATGGAAAAAACCCGCCGAGTGGATTTTACCTTCGGTATTGGTTACGATGATGATTTGAAAAAAGCAAAGGACATTCTTCAGCAAATTATTGCCGCGGACGAACGCATCCTTAAGGACCCGGCGCCTCAAATCGTGGTGTCGGAATTAGGTGATAGTGCGGTAAATCTGGCAGTGCGGGTGTGGTGCAACGCGGAAGATTACTGGAATATTTATTTCGACACAATCGAAAAAGTGAAACTCACATTTGATGCGGAAGGCATTACGTTCCCATATCCCCAGCGGGATGTACATTTGTACCAAAATTGACAATAAAATAACATATTCCGAAGTATTGGGTTAAAAATTCCTCCTTGCCGTCGAATACAGGTATTACGCAGGCAGGGAAGCAAGGAGGCGTGAGTGTTATTTCATGTATTAAAACGATTGTCAATTAAGCATCGTATTATTGCTGGTGCCATTTTTGTTTTATTCTCTTACGGTGTTTTTCAAAATATTTATTTCCCGAATCAACTTTTAGAACAGTTTGCCCGCCAGAAAATCCAGGCGGTGACCTCCATTCTCCACACCGGGGTAGAGCCCCGTATATCCCGGGAGGATCGAATCCATGAATTACAGGATGTGGCACGGCATGTGCGCCTTCGCCATTTTATACTCCTGGGTGATCCGCCCCGTGATGTGTTGTTTGCGGGCTCACAAACTTCCCTTCAAACCTTTCCTTCTGTTGAAAAAGGGTACGTGTTAGCCAATAAAATGCTGTGGTTCCCGGTCACTTACCGGGGAGAACGAGCCATGGTCGCGGTGGATTTTTCCAGCGAGTGGCAACACTACCAGACGTTCCGAACACAAAACTTTTTGATCAGCTTGCTGTTGCTTGCGGTGGGTATTCTGGTGGCACTGGCGCTGGGTGGCGTTACAGTACAACCCCTTCGCGCCATGAAAGATGCCATTCTGAAAATTAAAATGGAAGGATGGAGGGGGCAGCAGGTGCCCCGGCATACCCGGGATGAGGTAGGCGATTTAATTGACGCATTTAATGAGATGTCCCGGGAGATTTGCGAAAAAAAAAGAAAAAAAGATGAAGCGTACAAAGAGCTGGGGGCGGTGTTTGATGCCATCGGGGAAGCGGTGGTGAAATGTACCCCTTCGGGGGAAATTCAACTGGCCAATCGGGTGGCAACGGATTATTTCGGATACCCCATTCAGGAATTAATCGGGAGAAATATTGAAGACCTCATTGCACCATCGGACCGTGAGCTATTCTTACAATGCTTTCGGGAATTTAATACCCGTTCATCCTCATTGTCCATCCGCTGTAAACACAAAAAAGAATTTTCGGCGCGCCATAAGGAAGGAAAGATATTCCCCGTTCGTATTTCCATTGAACGCTTGGTGCTGGAAAATGGCGAATTTTTTATTTTTGCTTTTGATGATATTAGCGACACCCGTCAGAAGCAGCATGAAATTTGGGAAAAACAGGCCCAGTTACAGGCATTGTTTGATGCGATCCCTGATTGTGTGTTCTGGGTGAACACAGAAGGAGAACTGCTGGGATACAAATCGGCGGCAGAAGGGCACACACTGCTTCAAAGTACGGACATCCTGGGTAAAACGGTGGACCACATATTGCCGGACTCCATAAACAGCCACTTTACCCGGGTCATTCAAAAGGCCTTTCAGGATGACGAAATCCATTACATTGAATTTGAAGTAACAGAAAATAAGCACACCTATTTTTACGAAGCCCGATTGCGAAAATTTACCGAGGATAAAGTCATTGTTGTTGTAAGGGATATTTCCGCCTACAAGGAAACCCTGCGGGAGTTGCGCAAGGCCAAAGAGGATGCGGAAGTGGCAGCCCGGGCGAAATCGGAATTTTTGGCCAATATGAGTCACGAAATTCGTACCCCGCTAAATGCCATTATTGGAATGACCGGCTTGCTCCTGGAAACCCCATTAAACCGGGAACAAAAAGAGTATGTGGA
>WGBF01000051.1 GCA_015494485.1 bacterium
GGGCGGTAAAGAAATTGCCGTATCGTACTGGCATTCTCTGGAGGACGTTAACGCCTGGAAAGCGGATTCCCTTCATCAAAAAGCGCAACAAATGGGAAGGGCATTCTGGTATCGCCACTACACGGTAACGAGTGCGGAAGTTCTTCACCAATATGAAAAAGGCACACCCTAATCCGACAAAACATTTCATCCGGGAAAATTCTTACCGGTACGTGTCACCCTGTGTTGTTTGGTGGAGGAACCGCTGCCTGTGGTGATTCCTGAGGGAAATTCGCACATGCACTCTGCGATTTTGAAATGAATCGTTACTTGCTGCAATTCACAATATAGCGCCAAATCAAAGCCGGGGGTGGATAGGGAAAACCGCAATATTGCGCAGGAATGGGGGGCGGAAACGCCTTCCCGTTGGAGTATTACGTTTGTTTTAATATCTTACCTATGAACACGCCAATTCGAATTTGAGAAAATATGGAAGTATTCTCATATTAAAATGTTCTTGTGTATAAAATTTAAGCATTAGGGTTTGAGTATGCAGAATTGCTTAATTTTTTAAACTTCTTGACTCATCTATTAAAAAAATATTAAAATCATTGTGAGGGAAGAAAAAAAGCGGGAGTAACCCGCAGTGAATAAAAAATAAAATAATTTTCAGGAGGGAATTATGGCCCACAAAGAAGAGCTGAATCCCTTTAAAATTGCTCAAAAGCAATTGGACAAGGCAGCAGAAATTATGAAGCTGGATCCCGGTATTCATGCGGTGCTTCGAGAACCTATGCGCGAGTTGCATGTGACCATTCCGGTAAAAATGGATGACGGAACGGTAAAAGTGTTCAAAGGCTTTCGGGTACAATACAATGATGCCCGGGGTCCCTGTAAAGGTGGCATTCGCTTCCATCCGGAAGAAACCATTGATACGGTACGGGCTCTGGCCGCCTGGATGACCTGGAAAACAGCAGTGGTAGATATTCCCCTGGGTGGTGGTAAAGGTGGCGTAATTTGTAATCCCAAAGAAATGAGCGCTGGCGAACTGGAACGGTTAAGCCGCGGTTATATTGATCAGGTCGGCCGGATTTTAGGGCCGGAAAAAGACGTTCCGGCGCCCGATGTGTACACCAATCCGCAAATCATGGCCTGGATGGCAGATGAATACGCCAAACTGCGCGGCTATTACGTACCCGGTGTAATTACCGGAAAGCCGCTGGAAATCGGCGGTTCCGCCGGTCGTGGTGATGCGACCGCACGGGGTGCTTATTACACCATTCGGGAAGCCGCCAAAAAGCTGGGCATGGATTTGAAAGGCGCAACGTTTGCCGTACAGGGCTTTGGCAATGCCGGTCAGTTTATTGCCAAAATTCTGGGTGAAGCCGGTGCACGGTTAATTGCCGTGTCCGACTCCAAAGGTGGCGTTATCAATCGGGATGGTCTGAATCCGGAAAAACTCATTGAACACAAACTGAAAAACGGAACGGTGGTGGATTTTCCGGGAGCCAGCAGCATTTCCAACAAAGAATTGCTGGAACTGGATGTGGATATTCTCTGTCCCTCCGCGCTGGAAAATCAGTTGACCGCCGAAAATGCGGATCGGGTAAAAGCCAAAATTATTGCCGAACTGGCCAATGGTCCCACAACCCCGGAAGCAGATGAAATTTTCTTTAAGAAAGGTATTCACGTTATTCCGGACTTCCTGTGCAATGCCGGTGGTGTTACCGTTTCCTATTTTGAAGTGGTGCAGAACATTTACAACTTCTATTGGGATCTGGAAACGGTCCATGAACGCCTGGACAAGAAGATGACCAAGGCATTCTGGGATGTGGATGAAGCGGCGCAGAAATACAATGTGGATCCGCGCACCGCAGCCTACATTGTGGCAGTTGATCGGGTAGCCAAAGCGATGCGACTGCGCGGTATTGCCTGATTCTGTCCGTCATATCGAAACCTAAAGAGGCGTCGATTCTTCGGCGCCTCTTTTTTTTGCAAAAAAGTGAATTTTCCGGTAAAGAAATTTCATGGAAGGCCGACCCTTCTAATAGTGTTCGAGGAAAAGCTTCCTCCCACATAGGCCTCCTCCAATGACCCGGCCTTTTGAGCGCGCGGTGGGCTCAAAAGGCCGTTTTTATTTTTTGGCAAATGAAATCCCGGTAGATTTTCCCTAAATTGACACTGAAAAATAATTGAACAACTTATCAGGAGGACGCGCCATGGAACCGAAAAAAACAGCGCTGTATGATGTGCACGTGAAGTTGGGTGCCCGAATGGTGGAATTTGCCGGCTTTTGGATGCCCATTCAATACACCAGCATTTTGGAAGAACACAAAAAAGTACGCACCTCCGTAGGGGTTTTTGATGTTTCCCACATGGGAGAAATTGAGATTAAAGGCCCGAAAGCGGAAGATTTTGTGAATTACCTGACAACGAACAATGTGCGGAAATTGCATGAATATCAGGCGCAATATACCACCATGTGTTATGACCATGGGGGAATTGTGGACGACCTGATTGTTTACCGTTATCCTGATCGGTTTTTACTGGTTGTGAATGCGGCCAATACTCAAAAGGATTACGAATGGATACTTCAACACAAAATCGATGGGGTGGAAATTGCCAACATAAGCGATTCCATTACCCAGTTGGCCGTACAGGGCAAAAATGCGGAGCCGACGCTTCAGCCATTAACGGATGTGAATCTTGCTGATATTAAGTTTTACTGGTTTACCGAAGGGAAATTGGCTGGTGTACCAATGATGATTAGCCGCACGGGGTATACTGGCGAGCCGGGATTTGAATTGTATTTTGACCGAAAGTATTCCGTTGACGTATGGAATGCCATTTTTGAATCCGGCAAACCCTACGAAATTGCACCCATTGGTTTAGGCGCCCGGGATTCCCTGCGGCTGGAAAAGAAATATTGCCTTTACGGCAACGATATTGATGAAACAACCAATCCCCTGGAAGCCGGATTGGGCTGGATTGTAAAATTTGATAAAGGCGATTTCATCGGTCGGGATGCGCTACTGAAAGTGAAAGAAGCGGGCATTCGCCGGAAATTAATGGGATTTGTGGTGGAAGGACGCATGATACCCCGCCATCATTACGAAATTGTTAAAGAAGAGAACGTCATTGGGCATGTGACCTCCGGAGCCTATTCTCCCATTCTTGAAAAGAACATCGGGCTTGGCTACATTGCCATTGACCATGCAAAAGTCGGTGAGAGCATCGAAATCCGTGCCCGGGGCCGGACGGCACCAGCCGAAATCGTCAAAACCCCATTTGTGTAATTCCCGGAGCAATGCGGGCAGTTCGTTAATGTTCAGAGTTTCTGTTCGTCAATTTAAAATGCAATTTTAAAAGGCGGGAATGATCACGTGTCAAACCCGCCTTAAAGCACTGTTCGTATTTTGACCAATTTCATTTTGGAATCGGTAAAGCACCCATTTAAATTACTGCGTTTAAAAATGAACATTCTATGCAACGAAAAAATCGTATTAAAACATTTTTATCCCGTTTAGAAAAAAAATCCTCTTCCAGCCGGATTAAACAGGAAGTTCTGGGATTAGTCCTCATTGGCATTGCTGTTTTTCTGGCATTGAGCATTGTAAGCTACCATCCAACCGACCCCTCCAGTTTTGGCGAAGCCCAGAGCAGCGCTGTGGTTCAGAATTGGATGGGATTGTTGGGGGCGGTGCTTGCAGCAGCGCTATTTGATTGGACCTTTGGATATGCTTCCCTGGTGTTTTCATTGATTCTGGGATGGCTGGGTGTTGCAATATTAGCGCAACTCAAGTGGAAATCGGTGGTTAAATGGGCCATTCTCCTATTTTTATGGGGATGGTGGGTTGCTATTTTACTTGCACTGCCTGGGGCATTTCGCGCAAATGGGGAGGCAACGGTTTACTATCCGTCGGGATTGCTGGGAGGCATGGTAGCAAACATTGCTGTCTGGTATCTGGGGACGGTTGCGACGGTGCTGGTGTATGTGCTGGTGGGAATGATCCTTAGCGTATTAACATTTCACATTTCCGTATCGGATGTTTTCCGAAAAATACTTGGTTTTTTGAATGGGATGTGGCAGCAGGTCAGGGAAGTGGCTCCGCGCCGGATTTCCAGTTCTTCATCATCGGAAGCCAAACGGCCCCGAACAACAAGTTCATCCCGTTCTGCCAAGGCGGCTTCCCGTCCGTCCAGAAGTTCCCCCAAACCGGAAGAGGAGAAAGAAGCAGTACCCGGGGACGAAGAAGTGGCTGAACCCTATTCGACCCCGGAAATTATTACCAGTGAAGAGCTGGAAAGTGCCACCCAAGCTGTAACACCGGAGCCATCACCTCCAGGAGAAAATGCACCCGGGGGCCGTCAGATTATTCTGGAAGAAGAGGAAAAATTACTCAAGGAAGATCTGGAAATTGAAGAAGCTGTTCAGGAAAAAGAGCTGGATTATGACGCGGTTATCCAGAATACACTGAAGCATTATCAGTTTCCTTCTGTTGAATTATTGGATGAATCCGACCAGGAGCACCGGGTTCCCCGCGAAGAACTAATGGAAAACGCCGCTTTACTGGAACGCACCCTGCAACATTTTGGCGTCAAGGCAACCGTGAAGCGGGTGGTGGAAGGGCCGGTCATTACGCTGTATGCCGTCAAACCGGCGGAAGGGGTCAAAATTAGCCAGATTGTGCGGCTGGCTGATGACCTTTCGCTAGCCATGCGCGCAAAAGGTATTCGCATGATTGCACCAATTCCCGGGGAAGCAGCCATTGGAATTGAAGTTCCCAATCGGCGCCCTTCAACAGTGCATTTTAAATCCATTGTCCGTTCGGAAAAATTCATTAATGCGGAGGGGCGGCTGGTTTTGGGATTGGGCAAAACCATTTCCGGAGAAGTATTTTGTGCGGACTTGGCGAAAATGCCCCATTTGTTAATCGCCGGTGCCACCGGTGCCGGGAAAAGCGTTGGCATCAATACCATGATTGCCAGTTTACTGTATCGGGTACCCCCCAGCGATTTAAAATTTGTACTCATTGACCCCAAGAAGCTGGAGCTGTCTCTTTACGCCAAATTGAAGGACCACTACCTGGCTACCGTACCCGAACTGGATGAAATTGTTATTACCCATCCGCAAAACGCCATTTTGGTATTGCGGTCGGTGGTTAATGAAATGGAAAGTCGTTACGACAAACTGGCCCAAATGGGGGTGCGGGACATTGTGGCCTACAATCAAAAGATTGAAAAATTGCGGGAACGCGGGGATTATTCCAATAATTTCCGTCATTTGCCTTATCTGGTAGTAATTATTGATGAATTGGCCGATTTGATCCTAACTGCCCAGAAGGAAGTGGAGGAGCCGATTATCCGCCTGGCCCAGATGGCCCGAGCCGTGGGAATTCACCTCATTGTTGCCACGCAGCGCCCATCGTACGATATCCTTACCGGTTTAATAAAAGCCAATTTCCCGGCCCGCATTTCCTATCATGTGGCGACGCGGCATGATTCCAAAGTAATTCTGGATATGTACGGGGCGGAAAAACTGATTGGCAATGGCGATATGCTGTTTATGCCACCCGGCATCGGGAAACCCCTGCGGTTGCAAAATCCTTACCTTTCCACCGAAGAAGTGGAACGAATTATTCGGCATATTCGTAAACAACCCAAATTTCCACCGTATGAATTAAAACTGGTTCGGGCCCGAACCAAACTGGGAGGAGGCGCGGCGGCGGCGCTGGATCGTGACGAGTTATTCGAAAAAGCCAAAAAAATAGTTATTCAGTATCAACAGGGGTCTATCTCATTGCTCCAGCGGAAGCTCCGGATTGGCTATGCCCGGGCTGCACGCTTGATTGATGAGCTGGAAGAAGAGGGAATTGTGGGACCGGGACAGGGAAGTAAAGCACGGGATGTGCTGGTATCTACACTGGAAAATGACATGAATGAAGGAGACGACGAATGAAACATTACAGCAGAATATACGGGGTACTGGCAATAATTTTGGCCATGGCGGTGACTATTCCGGCAGCCAATGTAAAAAAAATTATTGCAAAAATTCAGAACAAGTACAAAAACATCAGTACGCTGGAAATTCATTTTAAACAAAAGACTGTGTTTGAGTTAACCAAAATGGAATCGGAAGTTTTTGGTACGTTGTTGCTGGACCGAAAAAACGACCGCTATCGGCTGGAAACGGAAGATCAACTCATTGTGGATAACGGAAAAACCTTCTGGCGGTACAATAAACTGGAAAATCAGGTGCTGATTGATTACGCCAAAAAAAGCGAAGAAGATGTGTTGCTCAGTGATTTTTTATTCGACATTCAAAAAAAATATTTTGCAGAACTCGTA
>WGBF01000052.1 GCA_015494485.1 bacterium
GATGTTTACCAACCAGCAAGGGGTCAAATTCCCCCTGGCGGTCCCGGGGAACCTTAATGGGGATACGACCAAATTCTCCTTTGAGGTGTTTGCTACTGCTGCCATTGCGGGAGTTCGAACCATGGTGCGCTTCTTTCTGATAGGGTTCATAGCCCAGGTGTGGGGTGAGTTCCTCTTCCAGAAGCCGTTCGGTAAGGTGTTTGATGAGCTTCTTTATAAGCCCATCTTTACCAACTAAATCATCCATGGTCTTGACATTTTGTAAATCCTTTTCCAATTGCTTGATGAGTGCTTTTTGCAATTTCACGGTAAATACCTCCTTTGATTAATGGTTAAACATAAGAAACAGGGAGGTATTTACACAAATCTGAATCAGTCTGTTGAAAAAAATTAGGAGTATTTCGTGAGAGAACGTTCGTTCGCCCTACGGGCTCACTCCCGTTCTCTCACTTACCCGTTTACACAAAAACTGGGACACTCCCTACAAAAAATAACGCAACCTGTCCGTGGTATGTTGCGATGTGACGCCCTTTCAGGGCTTGATATGGTGCGGAAATGTACCGATACCTGGGGCTTCGCCCCAGTCTACCAATGTTGGAGCGTGTTGCGCTCTTTTTTAATGTCAACATAAATTTTGACGATCCTATGGGTTTCCGTTTTTACAATTGCTTCGCTTCTAATGGGCAGCGCCGGTCAATGAATTCTGCCGGGGTGCCCAAGTAACTGGCGGAATACCGCAATTGTTTTTTCCACATCCGCATCGGTGATGTGCAAGTGGGTTACAATGCGCAGCTTATTTCCCCCCATCGAAATGATAAGAATACCGTTATCATTTAATTGCTCCACTAATCTGGCAGGCGATAACGTGGGGTGATTCAATTCAAATATTATAATGTTGGTTTGCACCGTGTCCAGATTTAACTGAATGCCGGGAAGTTCCACCAGTGCTTCCGCTATTTGTCGAGCATGGCGATGATCGTCTGCCAGGCGCTCAAAATGATGTTCCCCAGCATACAATGCCCCGGCCGCAATAATACCCACCTGTCGCATCCCGCCCCCGTACGCCTTGCGGTAATAATGGGCCCGTTCAATAAAACTCCGACTTCCAACAACAATGGAACCAATGGGTGCTCCCAGTCCTTTGGAAAAACACAGGGAAACGGAATCAAACGGTTCGCACCATTCTTTTAAGGAAATTCCGGTTGCCACCGCGGCATTCCACAAACGGGCTCCGTCCAGGTGTAGTTTTATCCCCTTCTCCCTGGCCAGGCGGGCAATGCGTTGTATTTCTTCCAGCGGGTAAATGGTTCCACCGGCACGGTTGTGGGTATTCTCCAGACAAATGAGTGACGTTTGGGGCTGATGCACATCGGGCGGACGAATGGCAGCTGCAATTTGCTCTGCCGTTAACACGCCATGTTTCCCGGAAAGGGGGCGCAATTGAACCCCGCTCAACATCCCCGGGGCCCCGCACTCATAGTAAAAAATATGGGCATCTGCTTCCACAATAACTTCCTGTCCCGGCTGGGTATGGGCATTGAGGGAGATTTGATTGCCCATGGTGCCGCTGGGGACAAACAGGGCGGCCTCTTTACCCGTCAGTTCTGCAACCCGCTCCTGCAGCCGGTTAACGGTGGGGTCATCGCCAAACACATCATCACCAACTTCGGCTTCCGCCATAACCTTCCGCATTTCCGGAGTTGGCTTCGTGATGGTATCACTGCGGTAATCAATCCAGTGCATCTGTCGCTCCTTAAATTATCTAGTGCACAATTTACATTGAGCGCTTGAAATTTAAAACAAAATTGAATTCTTCCGAACCGTCTTCTATTTTTTGAGCCAGGCAAAAAAGGAATGGCCATGAAACTACCGCGGGCACACCACCTATCGGCATCGGAAGTTGCGGGGAATTTGGTGCTTGCCCCTATTCGACTGAATGACGCCAATCGGGATGGCGACACGGTTCAGGCCGCACGCACATTGGTGGAACATCACCACATTGGGGGCTTTTTAATTGAAGCAGGCTCAGCCGCCGCCGTGCGGTTTTTTACCGATTACCTGTCACGGATAGCCCGGTTTCCTTTATTTTTCGCGGTGGAAATGGTCCCCAGCCTGGTGCAGGGCGATGTGAAATGCACGCCCTTTCCGTCGTTGCTGTCCATCGGAGCTATTGGGGAGCTTGAAAGTCTCCGCGCCGTTATCGAAGCCCTTGGCGACGAACTCCGTGCCATGGGGCTGAATATGGTCTTCGTGCCGTTATTGAACCGCGCCATTCTATCCCGGGAAAATGTTATCCCGCCCCCGGCCTATCACGCTGCAGCCGGTAGGATACAACCGGCCGTGTCGGTTGTCCGGGAGGTACTCACCCGCGAAGGCATTGTACCGGTATTTCAGTTTGTACCGCCATTAACAGGACTTTCGGCGAACATTACGGAACAAGCGCCTTTCATTGACCCGGCAACACCCCATCCGCTTCTGGAAACCGTTATCCCGGATTCCCGAACTTACCCCTGGGCCGTTTCGTTGGCTCCAGGAAATTCTCTTTCTACCGGTGAACCGGTGGTGTTCGATGCAAACGTCGTGCAGGACGTTGTTTCCCGGATGAAAATGAATGATGTGGTGTTTACCCACCGTCTGGATTATCCCTGGCTTGAAAAAACAGCGCCAACTCCGGAAATCAGCCGGAAACCAATCCTGGCGGGGGCCCATTGCCTGGTATCCCCTGCCCGCCTTCACCTGACCCTGCACCATCTAACCCGCGCCATGGAAACCGACCCGGAATTTGCCCGGAAGGCTCAACGCGCCGTGGATACCCTCTTTCGCTTAAAAAAATGGATTCATGCCCGGCAACCAACACAGGCACATCCGTATCGGGTATTCCGAAAGGTGCATCATCCCCGCCACCGCCAACTGGCACGTTCCCTGGCTGAACGGGGAATTGTTGCCCTTAAAATCGGGAAGTCGTTTGGGAATTTTATTGGCAGCACCCGCCGAATTGTCCACTATGGTCTGTTCTCCCACGCATCAGATATGCTTTCCCATTTCCGACAGGAACTGGAGCAGCGATTTCTGGATGTGGTGTGGCGTTCCGCAGCCACAGAGGCGAATGGGGC
>WGBF01000053.1 GCA_015494485.1 bacterium
AGCCACCGGAAGTGTCATGACCAATAAATATGCCGAAGGGTATCCGGGCAAGCGGTATTATGGCGGCTGCGAATGGGTGGACGTGGCCGAGAACCTGGCCCGTGAGCGCGCCAAACAGCTCTTCGGTGCGGAATATGCCAACGTCCAGCCGCATTCCGGTACGCAGGCCAACATGGCCGTCTATTTTACCTTTTGCAAACCGGGAGATACCATTCTGGGCATGAACCTGGCCCACGGCGGTCACCTGTCCCACGGAAGTCCGGTAAACTTTTCCGGAAAGATGTACAACGTAGTTTCCTACGGCGTGCACCCGGACACGGGTTACATTGACATGGATGACGTGGCCCGCAAAGCACGGGAACACAAACCGCGCCTGATTATGGTGGGCGCCAGCGCTTACAGCCGTTTTTACGATTATGCCAAATTCCGCGAAATTGCCGACGAAGTGGGTGCCATTCTGGTAGCCGATATTGCCCATCCCGCCGGCCTGGTTGCCGCTGGCGTACATCCGTCCCCCATTGAATACTGTGACGTGGTTACGACCACCACCCACAAAACCCTTCGGGGGCCCCGCGGTGGAATGATTCTGGTGGGGAAAGACAAAGAAAACGATATGGGCATCGTGGCTCCCAAATCCGGGCGGGTGAAACGCATTTCGGAAGTTATTGACAGCAACGTCATGCCCGGCATTCAGGGCGGCCCCTTAATGCACGTGATTGCCGCCAAAGCCGTTGCCTTTAAGGAAGCACTACAACCGGAATTCAAAGAGTACGCCCGGCGCATTGTGGAAAACGCCAAAGTGCTGGCCGAATCCCTGAAAGAAAAAGGCTACGACATTGTATCCGGCGGAACGGACAATCATTTGATGCTGGTGGATTTAACCAATGTGGAAATTACCGGTCGGGATGCGGAAAATGCTCTGCACGAAGCCGGGATCACGGTAAATAAAAATATGGTGCCATTTGACCAGCGCAGTCCGTTTGTTACCAGCGGTATTCGCCTGGGAACACCGGCACTAACAACCCGCGGTTTCGGCCCGGATGAAATGCGCACGGTAGCCACGTTAATTGACCGGGTACTGAAAAACATGGGCAACGAAAAGGTTTACCATCAGGTGCGGAGCGAAGTGGAAGAACTGTGCCAGGCATTTCCGCTGTACGATTTTGCCTGATTTTTACACCCGGTGGTGAAAATTCAGTACCATGTTGCATGTCAAAAATCATGACGTAAAGGAGCACCCATTGAGCGAAAGAACTGTGGTTCTGGTCACCGGTGGTACCGGCTTTCTGGGAACCGCTGTGGTGCGGGCCTATCTGGAAGCCGGTGCCCAGGTGTGGGTCAATTATCGGGATGCCCAAAAATTCGACCGGCTCCAGAAACAGGTGGAAACCCCGGAAAATTTGCACGGCATCCAGGCAGACCTGAGCCAGGAAGAATCCGTGAAAGCCCTGTTTGCCGAATTAATCAGCCGCTCGGGACATCTGGATGTCCTGGCCCATGTGGCAGGTGGTTTTTGGATGGGAGGCGAACTGGCGGATACCCCAATGGAAAAATTGCATGCCATGCTTCAGATGAATCTTTTAACCACCTTCCTGGTAACCCGCCAGGCGTTTGCTATCATGAAAACCCAGAACAGGGGTGTTATTTTTACGGTGGCATCCAAAACAGCCGAAGAGTTTCCGCCGGGAATGGGAGCCTATTCCATCAGCAAAGCCGCGGTGATTGCCTTAACCCGCACCCTTGCCAATGAAGGCAAGAAATATAACATTCACGTCAATGTGATTTTACCGGGAATTATTGACACGCCTGCCAATCGCGCTGCAATGCCGGAAGCAGATACCAGTGCCTGGGTTACGCCGGAAGAAATTGCATCCGTTATGGTTCGCCTTAGCCATGAAACCGCATCCGTTAACGGCAGTTTACTTAGAATGTACGGGAAATTGTAACGCCATGCGGGTTTTACGAAAAAACAAGCGATTTTCGCAACGCCTCTCCACCTGGTTTGTTATCTGGCGGCTAAGCCTGGGGGGTAATTTAAATCCCCTTTTCTGGCGATATAATTTTTACAAAATGTTTCCCACCCCACGGGTAGCGCGCCTTAAGGATTACGTTACGCGGTATTTTATTTACAATTAAATGGTTACCGGGGCAAATGCGGGGTAGCCAAATCCACGGATTGCTGGTAGGCAAAACGGGCCAGATTTTTCTGCAACCGTAGCGCATCCGATTTTATTTCCTCGGTGAAGCGGGCAATGTGTTCCACCTGCTTTGTGGAATCCCGGGTAACGGACGAAATACTCACCACATTCTTTGAAATCTGCTCGCTGGCCTGAGCCTGTTCCCGGGTAATCCCGGCAACCTGTTCCACCCGCTGGCGGGTTTCCTGGGAAATCTGCATAATCGCCGTTAGCATGTCCTGGGTAGTCTCCGCCTGGCTGATGCCTTCCGTAATAATTAAATTCCCGTTCCGAATTGCTTCAAATGCCCTTTGCGTTTCACTTTGCACCCCGCGAATTGTTTTTTCAATACTGAGGGTTGCCTCTGCAGTCCGTTCCGCTAATCGCTTCACCTCTTCTGCCACCACGGCAAACCCTTTCCCCTGCTCGCCCGCACGGGCCGCTTCAATGGCAGCATTCAACGATAATAAATTGGTCTGTTCGGCAATTTCATTAATTAAAGCAATCACCTCTCCAATCTCCCGGCTGGAATCGTTTAATGCCTTGATGGTCTGCGCCGCCTGACTGATTACCATTGCAATCTGTTCGATGGTTTCCGCCAGTTGTTCCACGGTATCCACTCCCTTGCGGGCCACCTGCTCATTCTTTTCCGTTGCCGCCCGGGCGTGCTCCGTGTTGTCCACTGTTTCGGCAATGGTACTGGCCAATTCTTCTACTGCCGCCGCCACCTCGGAGGAATCCCGGCTTTGGGACTGCATGTTTTCGACAATCTGGCGGATGGTTTGATGAATGGTTTCCAATTTACCAAACATTGTTTGATAATTGGATTGAATATCGGCAATCAACCGGCGAAAATTTTGAATTGCCGCATTGAGCGCTTCATTAATTTTGCGAATATCCGGGTGGTTGCCCTGCGGCATCTCCACCAACAAATTTCCCTGCGCCAATTGTTCAATGGCAGCAATCATTTCCCGGATATCGTTGTGCAAAAGCTCTTTTTGATGGCGAATTTCCCGCGTGGATTCCCGAACCTTCTCTTCCACCGACTCTTTTTCCCGGGCCAATTGCTCCATGCTTTCCTTCAGATGAAGCATCATGGTTTGAAAATGAGCACCCAATTCGCCAATTTCATCCCGGGTATCCAATTGAAAATCCACGTCCAGGTCTCCATCAATCACCTGTTGCGTTTTTCGTTTAAGAACCCCAATGGGCCCGGTAATCCAGTTGGTTACCAGCACAATCAACCCGGAACCCAACACAAATAAAAAGAGGTTTATCAACAGCGCATTCAGACGATTCCGTTGCACCGGCCTGTCGATAAGCTCCTTATTCAATGCAAGCTCAATCTCTCCCCCATCTCCCTTGTGCACATAGAAATAAGCATCGTCTCCCGCAACAAAGCCTGTCTGCGAAGCACCGGAAAAATCGGAGGGAAAACGCCCCACCTGAACGGTTTCACCCGACGGGAAAGCCATCCGAATCCCCAGCACTGTGGGTGTCCGTTGAATAAACGAAGTGGCCAGTTCTTCCACCACCGCAGGGGAATCCGCCTGATAGTCCAATAACCCTACCAGAGCAGCGGCCATTTCCTGTACGATTTCTTCCGCACTGTTTCGAAACGCATTGGGATAATACCAGACGGAAAACACAATAATATTCACCAGAAACAAAAAGAACACTGTGAGCACCTTATCGCGAATTCGAGAAAACAGCTGGTTAATCATGTATACCCCCATGAGATTCATTACATCACTCAATAATCGACATCTATCCCCTATGTTGAAACAAAAACGCATACATATAACATTTTTTTTAATTCTATACAATTCAATGCGTTATCCCTTTTTCTTTTGTTCTTGTAATCACACCGGTTTTTTTGCATAATTTGCTTGCTTGGGATGTTAACGACGAAAAGGATAATTTTAATGATAAACCGCATTGTTGCGTGGATTATTACAGGGTTTGCCGTCGCGCTGTTCTCCCAACCACCCTCCCCGAACGACCAGCTTTTTCGGCTGCCACGCATCACGGAGGAAATCCACCTGGATGGGAAGCTGGATGAGCCTGTCTGGAAGCGTATCGCCCCGCTTCCCTTAACCATGAATTCCCCAACATTTGGTGGCACCCCCACGGAACGCACTGAAATTCGTATTGCTTACGATGATAATTATCTGTACGCCAGCGGCGCATTTTATGACAGCGACCCCTCCGGAGTGCGCGCCAATAACCTGATTCGCGATGGGGTAAACTTCAGCGACGACCGCTTTGCCCTCATTCTGGATACCTTCAATGACAATGAAAATGCTCTGGGATTCTTGGTGAATCCTGCCGGAGCCCGTGCGGATTTTACCGTTTACAACGATGCGGAAAGTAACAGGGGGCCGCCATTGAATTTCAGCTGGAATACGTTCTGGGATGCGGCAGTGACCCGCACCGATGAGGGGTGGTTTGTGGAAGTGCGTATTCCCTTTACCAGCCTGCGGTTTCAGGACCATGATGGCCGGGTCATTATGGGACTGATTGCCTGGCGGGCCATTGCCCGAAAAAACGAAGTGCTTACTTTTCCGGCTATTCCTACCAAATTCCGGTGGGGAACGTACAAACCCTCCATTGCCCAGGATGTCGTGCTGGAAGGGGTATATTCCCGGAAACCCATTTACATTTCCCCGTATGTTCTGGGCGGCATTGAACAAACCCCGGAATTGAATGCCAACGAAACGGCCTACACCATTCAGCAAAAATTAACCCGAAATGTGGGCCTGGATGTGAAATACGGGCTAACCTCCAACCTTACCATGGATTTAACCCTCAATACCGATTTTGCCCAGGTGGAAGCCGATGACGAACGGGTTAACCTGACCCGCTTTTCCCTCTTTTTTCCGGAAAAGCGTCCCTTTTTTCAGGAACGGGCAGCCGTGTTCGATTTTAACACCGGCCAACAAAGCCGGGTATTTTACAGCCGACGCATCGGATTAGGCCCCGGAGGGGAGCTAATTCCTATCTACGGCGGCATTCGGCTGATTGGTCGCATTGG
>WGBF01000054.1 GCA_015494485.1 bacterium
ATTTTTGCCAAAAACTCCCCTCTGGAAGAAAGCATTGCCCGCACCCTGAAGATTACCCTGGGTGAACTGAATATTGACATGGTGCCGGTGCCGGTGAATCCGATGGATAAGGACCGGCTGATTCAGACGGGGGATTTCCAGGCGATTCTTTGCAGCTATGAATTTGACGACCGCGCGCTGTTTCAGGCCGTGGACCATTTTTACTTCCACACACTGCGGGGGGATGTCCAAAACGTAAATTACCGCAATCGCTTTCTGGACAAAATGTTTTCCGTTGCCTATCGGGATGCTTCCATCTACCCGCAACTGTTCAAGCGGTTTCAATTTTATTTACGTCGGGACCATCCTGTGATCTTCCTGTTTTTCAGCAACCGCATTATTATTGCTGTGGATAGCCGGTTTCACAATGTGCGCACAACGTACAAAATGGGTGACCAGTTTTTTTACCGCTTACGCCCTCTGGAGAACTGGTTCGTGCCCAAAGAGTTACAAAAATATCATTTAAAGTAATGGCCTTATGTCCCTGAAGCGCGAAATTAAAATTCGATACCGGCTATTTAAACGCACGTTTCGGCGTTTCCTGACGCGCCGCATTTCCATTCGCCTCATTTTCAGCTACGTGGGGCTGGCAGTACTGCCCATTATTGTGGTTAGCGTGGTGCTTATTTCTCTTACCCAGGAAACGGTGCAAAGCTACATTTATCAGCGCAATCTGGAAACCGCCCGCCGCGCCAGTAACGAAATTTTCCTCTTCATCCAGGGCCCGTTGACCGTAATAAACACCATCGCCCTTACCCGCGATATCCAGTCCATGAATCCTTTTGCCCAAAGCCGCTTGATTAATTTGATTAAAGAAGAACAACAGTTGTTTAAAAAGATTTTCATCCTGAACAAAGACGGTATTGTGGTTGCCACCACCAGTTTTGGCGAAGAAGCCCGCGATTTTAGCAAAGCAGACTTCTTCCGCACCGCCCGCAGCGGAGCCGATTTTATCTCCGACGTGTACTTTACCCCCGCCCACTTCCCGGTGGTTCTCATTGCCAAACCCCTGCGCCGTTTTAACCAAATTGAAGGGGTACTGGTTGCCGAAGTCGATTTGAAGAACATCTGGGAACTGGTGGACCGGATTACCATTGGTAAAAAAGGACATGCCTTTCTGGTTAGTGCCAATGGTATTGTTATTGCCCACAAGGAAAAAGAAAAAGTATTGCAACGTTTTGACTATTCCGGTTTCCCCTTTTTTAAAGAAATACTCCAGGGGAAAGAAGGCATTAGCCGCTCCCAGATTGACGGACAGGAAATGCTGCTGGCTTACGCGCCGGTGCCCCGCCTGAAGTGGGGCATTGTGGTAGAACAGCCCATTTCGGAAGCCTTTACGCTGGCCCGGCAAATGGAAAAACGGGTGGTCTTTTTCGTCATTCTGGCGGCACTGATTGCCACATTTCTGGGCATCCTGGCTGCGCGGCAGTTGTCCAAGCCATTGCTGGCCCTGGTGCAGGGTGCGCGGGAATACGCCCGGGGGAATCTGGACCACCGCATCAGCATCAAACAGCGGGACGAACTGGCGGAACTGGCCCACGAATTTAACTCCATGGCATCATCCCTGCGGGAGAACCAGAAGGAGCTTCAGCGCATGGAACGTCTGGCGGCGTTAAGCCGGTTTGCTGCCCTGGTCAGTCACGAAATCCGCAACCCCCTGAATTCCATGAACATCAACATGCAAATTCTTAAACGGTTAATTAACAAGGAAGATGTGACCCCGGACCGGAAGATTAAGTACCTGAACGTCATTTCCGCCGAAATTACCCGCATTAATGACCTCATTACGAACTTTTTAACCATTTCCCGCCCCCCGCAGTTGACCCTGATTAAAACGGATATTCATCAGGTGCTGGAAGAAGTGGTGCTGCTTCAGGAAGGACGGGCCGTTGCCACCGGCATCGAAATCCACCGGGAGTATGCGCCGCATCCCATCATGGGGATGTTTGACCACAATCAGTTAAAGCAGGTGTTCCACAACATTATCATTAATGCCATGGAAGCCATGCCGCATGGTGGCACCCTGACCATTCGAACGGAAAAATTTTACCGCAATGTGCCCCCGGAAAAACCCTTTGTTCGCATTACTTTTACCGACACCGGCGTAGGTATTCCCTCCGAAATTCTCCATGAAATTTTTGAATTTTACTACACTACCAAACGCACCGGCACCGGAATTGGTCTGGCAATCGCAAAACAAATCATTGAGGGGCATCAGGGATTTATTTATATTACCAGCGAAAGCGGGCAGGGAACAACGGTTTACATTGAATTGCCCTTAACAATTGAAGAACAAAAATCAGAACAAACACAGGAAACCCATGAGCACCAAACGCACCGAAAAAATTCTGCTGGTTGAAGATGACATCAATACCCTGAACGGGCTGGCAGAAATTTTAGCTGAAGAAGGGTTTGAAGTCACCAAAGCCCGTAATGCGCGCAACGGGCTGAACGAATTCCGCAAAGACCAGTTTGATGTGGTGCTGGTGGACTATTTGCTCCCGGACATTGACGGACTGCAACTGGCAGAAACGTTGTTACAGGAACAGCCGGAAACAAAAATCATCATGATGACGGCTTTTGGAACGGTGAAGAATGCGGTACAGGCCATGAAACTGGGAATTTACGATTACCTGACCAAACCCATTGACCTGGACGAACTGCTCATCATTCTCCGCCGGGCCATCCAGGAAAAACGGCTGATTGACGAAAACATTGACTTAAAAAGCAAACTGAGCGAAACCTACCGCTTTGAAAATATTATTGGCGTTAGCGGCAAAATGCAGGAAGTGTTCCGCAAAATCCGCAAGGTGGCCTCCAGCGATGCCACCGTGCTCATTCGGGGTGAAAGCGGTACCGGTAAGGAGCTGATTGCCCGCGCCATTCATTTTCACTCCCCCCGAAGCGATGCACCGCTGGTGGAAATTAACTGCGCCTCCATTCCGGAAACATTGCTGGAAAGTGAGCTCTTCGGCCACGAAAAAGGGGCATTTACCGGCGCTTACAAGCAGAAAAAAGGCAAGTTCGAAATTGCCAATGGAGGCACGTTGTTTCTGGATGAAATTGGCGAATTGCCCCTCACCCTGCAGGCCAAATTATTGCGGGTGCTTCAGGACGGGCGGTTTACCCGCGTGGGCGGGGTGGAAAATATTGAAGTAAACGTGCGGCTTATTGCCGCCACCAACGCCAATCTGGAAGAACTGCTGGAAGCCGGCAAGTTCCGGGAAGACCTGTACTACCGGTTAAATGTGATTCCCATCCTCATTCCACCGCTGCGGGAACGCCTGGAAGATATTGGCCCCTTAACGGACTTTTTCATTCAAAAATACGCCCGGAAAAACAAGAAACACATTAAAGGCATTTCGCAGGAAGCCCGGTACATCCTGATGAATTATGACTGGCCCGGCAACGTGCGGGAACTGGAAAATGCCATTGAAAACGCGGTGGTAATGGCTGAGGGCGACATTATTACCCCTTCCGACCTGCCCGGCTACTTACAGGCGTCCACTTCCACAGAGGGATCGTTAATGAACCAGTTGCTGCAGAACCAACAGGGACTCAGTTACAAGGAAAAACTGGAAGCCTTTGAACGGGAAATTATCCGGCAGGCGCTGGAAGAAACCGGGGGAAATAAAACCCACGCAGCCAAAAAACTGGGATTTACCCTGCGGACACTCCGCAACAAAGTCAAAAAATACAACCTGTAAGAATACCTAAAAACGCGACGTGCAGGCACGGTGAATGAATTTTCCAACACTCAAACGAATTGTTCTTTTCGGTGCGCTGATTGTGCTAATGTCCCGATGCGGACCGGATGCACCCCATGATAATCCCCTTGATCCGTTAAACCCTTCTGCCAATTTTTCCATTGGGGGCCGGGTATTTAATTTTTATCCCCCGTTCAACGGACTGCCGAATGTCCAGGTGGTGTTGTTGCCGTTAAACCGCCAGACCACCACCGGACCCTCCGGGGAATTTATTTTTGCCAACATCCGGCGGGGGCAATTCCAGCTGATTGGAACAGCACCGGGCTACCGGGCCGATACGCTTACCCTCACTCTTAAACAAGACACCACCGTAGTGCTTCATCTGGATGCCCTCCCCCGGCTGGACTCTATTCGCATTACCTCCCATCGCGTCGGGCGGTTTTTCCCCCCGGAAGATTTGCTGTATGTGCAGTTTGCAGCCGTCGGTGCAGACCCGGATGGCGCCAGCGATATTACCCGCATTCAATTTTTGCTTCCGGACCTTTCCGTGACAGATACATTATCCCCCCTGCAAATCGTGAATGCTACCCAGGTTAAAGGGGCCGTACGGAAAACAGCCTCCGAATTAAACCTCACCAGCATTGAAAATCTGGTTGGCAAAGCCGTGTATTTTACCATTGGGGACAAGCCCGGCGCCCGTGTAACATCGCCGCCGCATTATTTATTCCGGGTTATTCCCCGCATCCCAACGGTGGTTTCCCCATCGGCCCTAACCAGCATTCCGGCGGACTCTGCCCGTATTTTGTTCCGCTGGGAGCCCATTTCCTTTCCATTTGCGTTTACCTTTACGGTGGAACTGTACCGGCTGGATTTAGGGATTGGAACCCTGGTGAACAGCGTCACCAACATTTCCGCCGATACCACGGAAATTTACCTGCCCAATCCGGGAACAGCGGGGGATTATTTCTGGGTCGTATACGTGGTGGATGAGTTTGGTAACAGCAGCCGCTCCCGGGAAGGCGCCTTTCGTATCATAACAACAGGTGGATGACAATGAGCCGCAATTTATTTAAAGCAACGCTGGAAATTACCCAGGTGTTCAACACCGTTCACGAACCGCTGCCGCTTCTGGAGCAGGTGATGGACATTATCATGGAAACACTGGGTGCCCAGCGGGGATTTATTCTTCTCAAGGAAGAAGGCAAAACGGAACTGCAACCGGTGGTTGCCCGCAATATTTCCCATCAAACCATTGAATCCATCCGCAGCATTTCCACCAGCGTGGTAAACCGCGTGCTGCAATCCGGGGAGGCGGTAACCTCCATTGATGCCCAGACGGACGAACGCTTTGCCGGTGCGCAGAGCATCATCATGCAAAATATTCATTCTGTGTTGTGTTCGCCCTTGCGCAAAGGGGAGGAAATTATTGGGGCCATTTATCTGGACAGCCAGGTGGGCGTTACGGAATTTGATGCCGAAAGCCTGGACTTTCTGGAAGCCATTTCCGACCAGATTATCGTGGCCCTGGAAAATATTAAGGCGTACCAGAAGCTGGCAGAAGAAAACCGTGAGCTCAAGCGGAAAATTACCCCCCGCACTTTGTTTCCGGAAATTATCGGGAACAGTCCGGCCATTCAGCAGGTGTTTCAATTGATTGAATCGGTAGCGGATTCCGATGCCACGGTGCTCATCGAGGGGGAAAGCGGTACCGGAAAGGAACTGGTGGCACGGGCACTGCACTACCATTCCCACCGAGCGGACAAACCGTTCATTCCCATCTTTTGCGGCAGTTTAACGGAAAACTTGCTGGAAAGTGAATTGTTTGGGCACCGCAAGGGGGCCTTTACCGGCGCCATTGAAAACAAGCCCGGCTTATTTGAAGAAGCCGATGGCGGTACACTGTTCCTGGATGAAATCGGGGACATCAGTAAAAACATCCAGACCAAACTGCTGCGGGTGCTTCAGGAGGGGGAAATCAAACGCGTGGGCGATTCGCAAATTCGCAAGGTGAACGTGCGGATCATTTCCGCCACCAACAAAGATTTGTGGGAAGAAGTGCAGGCCGGTAATTTCCGCGAAGACCTGTATTACCGCTTGAATGTCATCAATATTAAAATGCCCCCTCTGCGGGCACGCAAAGAAGACATTCCCCTGCTGGCTGAACACTTTCTAAAAAAATACACGGAGAAAAACCGCAAAAGCGTGCTGCGCTTTACACCGGAAGCCATGAAGCTGCTAATGGATTACGATTGGCCCGGAAACATCCGCGAACTGGAAAATACCATTGAACGGGCTGTGATTCTGGCCCGTGGCACCGAAATCACCCCTGACCTAATCGATTTACGAAAGCGCAAATCATTTACCCTGGTGGGCAAAACCCTCAAGGAAATCGAAAAAGAAGCTGTGCTACAAACCCTGGAGATGACCGGTTACAATCGCACCAAAACGGCGGAAATTCTGGGTGTTTCGCGCCGGTGGTTGCAATACCAACTGAAAAACTGGGGTATAAATCCGGATGATTAAAGGATACCACATCATTCGGGAGCTGCACCGGGGCCCCATTACCACGGCGTACCTGGCCGTGCAAACAGCCCTGGACCGCCGGGTACTGTTAAAAATTCTAAATGAACAGTGGAAGAATGAAAAAGACCTGATTGCCCGCTTTGAACGGGAAGCGAAAATTTGTGCCCGCCTGCAACACCCCAACATCGTCACCCTGTACGATTTTGGGGTGGAAAATGACCTGTTCTACCTGACCATGGAATACGTGGAAGGTCCCACGCTGGAAGCGTTTATCGCGGAACATCATCCGCTACCCATCCCGATTGTAGAAATTATTGCCGAACACATCGCGCGGGGACTGAGCTACGCCCACCGGGAAGGGGTTATTCACCGGGATATTAAACCGGCGAATATTTTAATTTCCCCTCAGGGAATCGTGAAAATTGCAGATTTTGGTCTGGCAACCATTAAAAGTTTTCCTTCCGTTACCATGCAGGGGGCCGCCGTGGGTACGCCCGCCTACATGGCTCCGGAATTAATTGAACGGAAACCCGCTACTCCCGCCAGCGATGTATTTTCTTTTGGGGTTACGATTTACCAGATGCTTACCAGCCAATCCCCATTTGAGGGGGAACACCTGGCGGATACCATTCAACGGGTGCTGCATAACGAACCGCCACCGGTGCAGCTGTTGAGACCGGATGTACCGGAATATCTGAGCACTCTTGTTCAGCACATGCTGGCGAAGAATCCGCAGAAACGGCCGCTGGATGGGCAGGCGGTCCTGACCCTGTTGCAACAATCCAAACCTAATTATCCGGACACCCTGTTAGCAGAGTATTGCAAATCCCCGGAAACGTTTACGTGGACTCCCCCTACAGAACCACCCCCTTCTCAACGCCGTCGTCCCTGGTACCTGTGGGGTATTCCGCTGGGTGGCATATTGCTGTTGTGGATGCTTTTCCGGCTCATTTTTCCCGGGGACTCTTCCCCACCGCAAGCGGGCCCGGTCACGCTTCCGGATAC